>CAYPBC010000038.1:0-10534 GCA_964408845.1 uncultured Thermoanaerobaculia bacterium | reverse complement strand
CGGCAGTTGCCCGAGGGCCTCAGCCCGCGCGCCCGGCTCTCCCTGGAGCGCTTCTTCGGTCTCCTCGACGAGGCCGGAGATCGGCGCGACGAGTTTACGGCGGGCGACTTCGTGGGTTGGTTGCTCGAGGCGTCGGGACTTTTCGCCATGTACGAGGGCGAGGCCGAGGATCGGGTCGCGCGGCGGGAGAACCTCCAGCAGCTGGCCGCGGCGGTGGCCGAGGCGGCTGATCGCGGCCAGGATCTCGAGGAGTTCCTCGATGCGGTGGCACTCCTGGAGGAGAACGACGATCGGGGAACCCCCGAGGGCGTGGCGCTGATGACCCTGCACTCGGCCAAGGGGCTCGAGTTCGATGTCGTCTTCATTGCCGGTTTGGAGGATGGGTTGCTGCCGCATGCCAACTCGCGGGACGACCTCGAGAGCCTCGAAGAGGAACGTCGGCTCGCATATGTGGGTATGACCCGCGCCCGCCACTGGCTGTCCCTCACTGGAGCTCGAAATCGCTTTCTCTTCGGGCAACGTCAGCAGACCCGGATCTCGCGCTTTGTCGATGAGCTGCCGGAAAACGCGGTTGAGGATCTGTCGGTGGCGGCTCCGACCTGGCCTTCGTCGCCCCAAAGGAGGGCGGCGCAGCAGGGTTCCCGTCCGAGTGCTGCACGACGGCCGGCGGGCGCAGCCGCCACCGCCTCCCGCCCCCGCGGGTCGAAGATCCCGGCCGCGGTGACCGACGACGCCGGCGCTGCCTGGCGTCCGGGCGATCGCGTTCGCCACCGCCGGTTCGGAACCGGGGTCGTGCTGGCCTGCCAGGGTCGCGGCGCGCAGCTCAAGCTGGTTGTCTACTTCGATCGAGCCGGCCGAAAAACACTCGTGCCCACGATCGCAAAGCTCGAGAGAATATGATCTGGAATGTAGGGAGAGTATCCTTCGTATGCTCTTCGGGTACGGGCACGGAGAATGCACTGGAGACATCATGAAGAATACGTGGCACCACACGACGGTTCTGGCGGTCCGCAAGGACGGCGTCGTGGCGATCGGTTCGGACGGTCAGGTGACCCTGGGAACAACGGTGGTCAAGCATGGTGCGGCCAAGGTGCGGCGGCTTGCCGGTGGTAAGGTGTTGGCCGGGTTTGCGGGCTCTGTGGCGGATGCCCTGGCGCTGTTTACCCGCTTCGAGGCCAAGCTCGAGGAGTATGGTCACAACCTCGAACGGGCGGCGGTCGAGCTCGCTCGCGACTGGCGGACGGACAAGGCGCTGCGCCATCTCGAAGCGCTCCTCATCACCGCCGACCACCGAACGACGCTGCTGGTATCCGGTACCGGCGAGGTGCTTTCGCCGGATGATGACGTCGTGGCCGTGGGCTCGGGAGGAAGCTACGCGCTGGCCGCGGCGCGTGCGCTGCTCAAGCACACCGACCTCAATGCCAGCGAGGTCGTCAATGAGGGGCTCGTGATCGCCGCCGGCATCGATATCTACACCAACGATCACATCACCATTGAGGAGCTTGAAACGTGATACTGGAGAAACTGACCCCCAAGGAGACGGTGGTCGAGCTCGATCGCTTCATCGTCGGTCAGGACGCGGCCAAGCGCGCGGTGGCCGTGGCCCTGCGTAACCGTTGGCGCCGCCAGCAGCTCAGTCCCGAACTGCGCGAGGAGGTGGTACCCAAGAACATCATCATGATCGGACCGACCGGGGTCGGCAAGACTGAAATCGCCCGCCGCCTGGCACGGTTCACCGGCTCGCCGTTTCTCAAGATCGAAGCATCCAAGTTCACCGAGGTTGGCTACGTCGGCCGTGATGTCGAGTCGATCATCCGCGATCTGCTGGACGCGGGGATCCAGCTGGTCCGCGCCGAACGGGTGGCCGAGGTTGCGGTTCGTGCCGAACGGGCGGCCGAGGACCGCCTGCTCGACCTCCTCATCGTGAGCTCGAGCTCGGTAGCCGAGACCGCCCTGGAGGAGCGCCGCCGGGCTCTGAAACGGCCGTTGCGCGACGGACAGCTGGAGGAGAAGGAGATCGATCTCGAGGTTGACGAGGACCGGATGCCGACCGTCGAGATGTTCACCCCTCAGGGGATGGAATCGATGGGTATCAACCTCAAGGACATGTTCGGCGGTCTCATGGGCCGCAAAGCCAGGAAACGGATGACGGTCGGCGAGGCGCGCCGGGTGCTGCTTTCGGAGGAGGAGGAGAAGCTCATCGACCGCGCGCGAGTCGAGAGCGAGGCGATCAACAGGGTTGAGGAGTCCGGCATTGTTTTCCTCGACGAGATCGACAAGATCTGCTCGCGCGAAGACGCGGGCGGGCGCGGTCCGGACGTGTCACGGGAGGGAGTGCAGAGGGATCTCCTGCCCATCGTCGAGGGGACCCACGTCAACACCCGCTACGGCGTGGTACGCACCGACCACGTCCTGTTTATCGCTGCCGGCGCATTCCACGTCTCGCGACCGGCGGATCTGATCCCGGAAATGCAGGGGCGGTTCCCGATCAGGGTCGAGCTGCAGTCGCTCGGCGCCGAAGAGTTCGAGCGTATTCTCACCGAGCCCGAGAACTCGCTCATCCGCCAGTACACTGAGCTCCTGGCGACCGAAAACCTCGAGCTTCGTTTCTCAGACGAGGCTGTGAAGACCATCGCGTCGATGGCGGCGGAGATCAACGAGGCGGCGGAGAACATCGGCGCTCGACGCCTGCACACGGTCCTCGAACGCCTCCTCGAAGAGCTCAGCTTCTCGGCCCCGGACCGCGCCGGTGAGGTGGTCGAAGTGAGCGCGGAGATGGTGCAGGAGCGTCTCGGTGATCTCGTGGGTGACAGCGACCTGGCACGCTACATTCTCTGAATTAGGAATTAGGAATTAGGAATTAGGAATGCCGAACATTGGGTCACCCACTCCAAGACGAGCACTTGGCGCAGCAGATGGATGGGAACTCAAAACTCAAAACTCAAAACTCAAAACTCTTACCCCCATCACAGTAGCCTTGGTGATCGTCCTGTCTGGTTGCGGGAAGGAGGGTCCGCCGCTGCCGCCTGAGATCCGGGTTGCAGAGCGGATAACCGATCTGACCGCATTTCAAGAAGGCGACGACGCGGTTCTGCAGTGGAGCTATCCGTCACTGACCACCAACGGCGAATCACTGACCGCTATCGAGGCGATCCAGGTATGGCGCGCTACGCTGCCGGCGGGCCAGGAGCCGCCGCCGCCGGTGTCAGCTCAGGATCGCCAATTGCGCCGCCAGCTTCTCGAGGGCGAGGGTGAGGCGGTCCGGAAGCTCTCACCCGATGAACTTGCGGCGATCACCCGCGGTGCGGACCTCGTCTTTCGCGACGACCTCAGACGGTGGCGAGAGTCGGAGGGGGCGGAGATCGAGTCGCCGGTCCTGTGGTACGGCGTGCGCACCATCTGCTGTCGGAAACGGGAGTCGGTGTTGTCCAACGTCGTGCGGCTCGAGCCCCAGGCGCCGCCGCCGCCGCCCACCAACCTCGAGCTCGAGGCCAGCACGAATGGCATCGACGTTCGCTGGCGACAGAGCGACGATCTCGCGGCGTTGGTCGAACGATCCGCCGATGGCGCCGCCTGGACTGCGGTAACCGAGGGGCCGGTCGGGGGCGGTGAGTGGCGCGACGCGAAGGCCGCCCAGGGCCGAAGCTGGAGCTACCGTTTGCGGTCGGTGCGGAGGCTCGATGGTGGCGGCGAGGTGGTTGGCAAGCCGTCTCCACCGGTCCGTGTCGATCATCCCGATACCTACCCGCCGGCAACGCCGGAGGGCGTTGTGTGTTTGCCCGAGGGCTCTCGAGTTCGGGTGCGCTGGCAGGCGGTGGCGGGTGAAGTGACCTATCGCGTTTCACGACACGTAGGATCTGCACCGGCCGAGGTTCTTTCCCAGGGTGTGCGGGTGATGGAGGTGACTGACCCATCGCCCCCTCTCGGAGCGTTGCGGTACGTGGTAGTGGCGGTGGACAGCGCCGGCAATGAGAGTGTTGCGGTCGACTGCACGGTGGTCATGGGCGCCGAGCCGTGAGGTCACGTCTTTTCAAAGTAGAGGGCGCCGGTAACGACTTTCTGCTCGGGATCGGTGCGTGGGCCGACCGTCTGGCGCACGATTCAACGCGTGTCCGACGCTTCTGCGATCGCCGGCTCGGTATCGGCGCCGACGGGGTCATTGCTCTTTTCACAACGGCAGAGGGGCGGGTTCGCATCGATTACCGAAACGCCGACGGCGGCGAGGCTTCCTTTTGCGCCAACGCCACCCGCTGCGCCGCGCGCGCCGCGGTCGAGCACCTCGACCACCCATCGCATCTTGTCGTCGACACCGGGTGGGGGTCGATTCCGGCCGAGGTTGCAGGGTCGGAGGTGACGCTCGAGCTGCCGTCTCCCTCGAGCTCGCCGGTGCGATCCGCGATCGATAGCTTCGGATCGCTGGAAGATTTTCGGCTTCTCGAAGTAGGGGTCCCGCACCTTGCGGTGGCGACGCAGAGCCTCGCGGATATCGATCTTGGCGCGGTGGCGCCGTCCCTTCGGAGCCATCCGGCCGTGGGCCCGAATGGAGCCAACGTCAACTTCTACGAAATCGACGCCGATGGCGTTGTTCAGGTGCGGAGCTGGGAGCGCGGAGTCGAGGGCGAGACCCTGTGCTGCGGCTCCGGGCTGGTGGCGGTGGCGCTGCTCGTCATGGCGGCCCACGATGTGCGACGCCTCGTATTGGTCCCGGCATCCGGCGACCGGTTGACGGTCGAGGCCCTCGGCGAACCGCCCTGCTGCCCGACCCGCTTCACCGGTCCGACGCGCTTCATCGCCGAGATCGAGCCGTTCGACGAGCTCCTGAGCGTTCCCTGACCCGTCTCCGTGTCCGTCTCCGTCTCCGTGCCCGAACGCCCGCCGTCCGCGGTCTGTGCCCGTTTGGGTGCCTGCGTCCGTGCTTGTGTCCCGGGGAGGCGCGGCCGCGAGAGGATGCCAGGCACCTCCAATGAACGCGCCCCGCCGCGCTGACTGAGGTTTCCCGGCGGAAGATCCAAGCTGGGGGGCTGCAAATTTGAAATTTGAAATCTTCTTGAGTTGGGGGGCCTAACGCAACGTCGTCACGCCAGAACCCGCCAACCTATGGCGAGGACGGCGGCGGCGAAGTAACCGGCGACGAGGTCGTCGGCGATGATGCCAATACCACCGGGCAACCGCTCGAAGGCTCGAATGGGCCACGGTTTGACGATGTCGAAGAACCGGAAGAGGAAAAAGCCAGCCAGCGCAAAGACCGCAAGCTGGATGTGGTTTTGAAGCGGCACGAAAGGCAGCGCGACGAGGTAGGTTAGCCATTGTCCGGCGATCTCATCGACGACGATCGGTCTGGGATCCGTTTCGTCCCTTCGCTGAGCCTCGACCTCCGATGCCCAGGTTCCGAGCGCGGCGGTCACGAACAATCCGATGGCTGTGATCGCGATGCGTGCCCTGGTGGAGGGGAACGCTGCACAGGCGCCCCACCAGAGAAGACACGCGGGTAACGAGCCGACGATCGTTCCCGGCGCCGGGATGCGATCCCCGAGTCCTCCGATCGTTGCGATGGCGTGTGCGAGCCGAGCGTTGTTGGTCATCCTTCCCCTCCACTGGTCAGGACCGTGATCAGTTTGTTGTGGAATCCCCCAAAATCGCCCGAGGAACAGCCTACCACGACGTCTCCCTCGACCACGACCTTGGCGAGCATGCCGACTGGATCCTCATCTTCGGCCGGCATCAGCGCCACCACACCCTCCCCGGTCAACCTGTCGGCGAGTGCGGTGCGATCCAGGAGCTCGCTTTCGTCGAGACGGTCGCGGTGGTACGGCGCCGTCACCATCACGACGTCCGCGCCGGCCAACGCCTCGAGATAGGCGTCCTCGAACGATCGTCGTGCTGCGGTGAGCGACCGCGGCTCGAAAGCGATAATCAGCCGGCGATTTGGCCACCGTTGGCGCGCCGCGGCAACGGTGGCCTCGATCGCAGTCGGGTGGTGAGCGAAGTCATCCACCACGGTGACTCCCGAGACCTCGCCGACCACCTCCATCCGCCGTACGACGCCAGGGAAACGTGCCAGGGTTTCAAAGGCAGTTGCCGGCGGCGCGCCGGCCATGATGGCGGCGGCGACCGCCATTGCGGCGTTTTGGAGGTTGTGAAGCCCGGGGTGGTCGAGCGCGAGTTGAAACCGCTCCCCCCGCCACTCGACGTCGGCCCTACTGCCTTCCGGTCTGCCCGTCCAAGCCGTCAATCGGAGGTCGCAGTCGGCATCCGGGCCGACTTTGATCAGAGGCGCGGTGGCGTCGCGGCACGCCGCAAGAGCGCCCTCGCTCCACGCATTGGCGATCACCGCCCCGTCGCGGGGCACCTGAGCTGAACCGGCCCGAAAGGCGGTCAGGACGGCGTCGAGGTTCGGGTACAGATCCGCGTGATCGTACTCCACCGGGCCGACGAGAAAAACATGCGGCCGGTAATGGAGGAACTTCGGTCCACGATCGAAAAAGGCGGTGTTGTACTCGTCGCCCTCGATGACCAGGTGGGGACCGCTGCCGAGGCGAAATCCTCGCGGGTTCCAGCTCGGCATGCCGCCGATCAGGTACGACGGTTGCATCCCCGCCTGGTCGAGAATCCAGGCCAGCATGGCGGAGGTCGTCGTCTTGCCGTGCGTGCCCGCCACCACCAGGCTCTGCGGGCCGCGGGCCAGGACGTAGTGAGCGACGGCCTCGGCCTGGGAAAGATGGGGAAGATGACGATCGAGAACTGCCGCCACCTCAGGGTTGTGGCGAGGCACCGCGTTGCCGATGATGACCCGGTCGAGATCGGAGGGAATGAGCGCGGGGTCGAAGCCGATGCGTGCCGTAATTCCGAGCTCAGAGAGCAAGGTGCTCATCGGCGGATAGAGCTGCGAGTCCACACCTTCGACCCGATGCCCCGCCTCATGGAGAAGGCCTGCCAGCGGTGCCATCGCCGTACCGCCGATGGGAAGGAAGTAGAGGCTGTCTCGGGAACCACCGTATAAGTTCTGCAAAAATGCGCCCCCCTGGGTTGCTCCTCGCCAGACCCGCTCATAAGATTGTCCCCGTTTGCGGAGAAGATGACAAGGAGGACTACAGATGACCAATCACCGATTCGTGCTCTTGACCGCGGCCGCGCTGGTCGTGTTTGCGGTGGCGGCCGGCACGGTCGCGGATGCGGCCGACGGCCCCAAGCTCGTGGTTCCCGAGAAGATCAAGGACGTGGGCGTCGTGGCTCAAGGAGAGGTGCTCGAGGTCGACTTTGCGCTCGTCAACGAAGGTGACGAGACTCTCGAGATCAAGGCCGTCCGGCCGACCTGTGGCTGCACCGTTGCCGATTTCGATCGTGAGATTGCCCCTGGCAAGACGGGCTACGTCAAGGCCAAGCTCGAGACCCGCGATTTTTCAGGACCGATTGCCAAGTCGATTCTGATCATGACCAACGACCCTCGGGATCCGACTATGACCGTGGTCATCAAGACTGATGTCCACCCATACGTGGAGGTGCTGCCGCGCCCCCTGGTGCGTTTCAACGCAGTCCTCCACGAACCCATGAATCAGAAAGTCACCGTGGTTGCCGGAAGCGACGACAAGGACTTCGAAGTCACGGGTGTAAAAAGCAGCGTTCCGTTCCTGGTTGCCAGCGTGCGTCCGCTGCCGTCAGATGCACTGCTCGCGGGCAAGTCGCCGCAACAGTACGAGGTTTCGGTGTCGATGAAGAACGATGCGCCGGTGGGACCGGTTAACGCCGTGCTCGAGATTGAGACCAATCATCCAAAGGCCAAGATGGTGCCGGTCAAGGTCTTCGGTGTGGTGCGTGCCCTCCTGCACGTGACGCCTTCCCAGATCCAGTTTGGATCGGTGTCGGCCAGGACCGAGCCGGGGCGGAATCTCATCGTGGTCAACAACCGCACCGGCAATGTGCCGGTGAATGTGACCGGGGCCACGGTCAACGACGCCGCCTTTGAGGCCGAGGTCGTGACCATCGAAGAGGGTCGGAGGTACCAGGTGACCGTGGCCATCAAATCCAATGCCAACCCCGGCCCACGGGATGCGGTGCTCACTTTAGAGACCACCGACACCGAGTTCCCGAAGATCGAGATTCCGGTGCGGGCAAATATCAATTAGGCCTCATTCAACAAGGGCGGGGAAAAACCCCGCCCCTGCGGGTCTCATGGTAGGGGAGGGGTTTATCCCCTCCCTTGCATGGGTTGCTGACAGCGGAAACGGTGGAGCCCCAGAATTGCTTCGCACTCTAGGCATTGAAACTTCCTGCGACGAAAGCGCGGTAGCGGTTTTGGACCGTGACGGTGCAGTCGAGGCGAATTTGCTGTCCAGCCAGATCACAGTGCATGCTCCGTATGGGGGAGTCGTTCCGGAGCTTGCCTCGCGAGAACACCTGAAGGCCCTGCCGTATCTGGTGGAGCATGCGCTCGAGGGAGCGCTCGAACCCATCGAGATGGTCGCCGTCACCGCCGGTCCGGGACTTGTCGGAGCGCTGCTCGTTGGGGTGCGGTTTGCTGCGGCCCTTGCCTGGGGGAAGGGCGTCCCGTTGGTCGCGGTGGACCACCTCGAGGGCCATCTCGTGTCGCCTCTGCTGGCCCTTGACGGCCGGCCGGCACGCCCCGAACCCGAACGCATGCTGGCGTTGGTCGCCTCGGGCGGGCACTCGAGCTGGTACGCCATCGAAGGTGGGCGCCGACGATGCCTGGGACGTACCCGAGACGATGCGGCTGGGGAGAGCTTTGACAAGGTGGCGCAGATTCTCGGGCTGGGTTATCCGGGCGGACCGGCGATCGATGAGCTGGCCCGCCACGGCGATCCGCAGGCGGTACCACTACCGAGGCCACGGCTCAAAAACGCGCCGTTCGACTTCTCGTTTTCGGGTTTGAAGTCGGCGGCCGTTCGGTGGGTCCATGACCGCGATCTCCGCGGCGCGGGTCTCGGCAGAAGGTGCCGGGAGGTGCGTGATCTGGCGGCTGGCTTCGAATCGGCCGTAGTGGAGCAATTGCTGAGGCCATTGGACGAGTTGGCCGAGCGTCATCGACCGCAGGCGATTGCGGCTTCCGGCGGGGTGGCGGCGAACACATTGCTGCGCGATCGCCTGACGGATTGGGGTGCCCGACAGGGGGTTGAGATCCTGTTGCCGATACGCGCGCTAACCACTGACAACGGTGTCATGATCGCCCATGCGGGGCAGCTCGCCCACCGGTCGGGACGCGTGGACGATCCTCGCCGCGTCGATGCCCGGGGGCGTGAAGTATGGCAGCCTCCGGGGATGCGCAAGCAAGCAAATCGGCTAAGATCTCGAGAGACGGGAGGGGATTGATGAAGAAATCGGTCGCGCGCGAGTACTACGAGGCCATTCTGGTGGCCTTCCTCCTTGCACTCTTCGTGCGCACCTTCGTTTTCGAGAACTTCAAGATTCCCTCCGGTTCGATGGAAGAGAACCTCCTGATCGGCGATCACCTGGTGGTCAACAAGTTCATCTTTTCGGGAAATGGCGGCAGCTTTCTGCATCGCCTTTTTCCCTATCGTGCGCCACGGCGAGGCGATGTGGTGGTTTTCAAGTTCCCCGAGGACACCCGCAGGGATTTCATCAAGAGGTGCGTCGCGGTAGCCGGCGACACCGTCGAGCTGCGCCGAAAACAGCTCTTCATCAATGGCGAGCTGCAGGATGAACCTCAGGTGATCCACAGGGACGCGAGAGTCTACGATGACTCGCCCGCAGTGCCGATTTCGTCCCGCACCCGGGATAACTTCGGGCCGTTCACGGTGCCGCCCGGAACGATCTTCTGTCTCGGCGACAACCGCGACAACTCACTTGATTCACGCTTTTGGGGGCCGGTTCCCTTGAGCTACGTCAAGGGACGGGCGGTGATCATCTACTGGTCATATGAGGCCGGCCGGAATGACTGGCAATGGCGGGGGCTCGGCCATCGACTGAAGCAGCTTGCGGAGGTCTTTTTCAATTTCTTCACCAAGACCCGCTGGGAAAGAGAATTTCGGCTCATCCGGTGAAAGATGATAGGATTTTTTTAATGCGGGATACGACGTCGGAGGCTGATTCATGAAAAGCTGGCGTTCTCAGCGTGGTGATGTGCCCGTCGGATGCCTGGTAAGCGGGGTGGTGTTATTGATTGTGGTTCTGGTGGCGATCAAGGCCGCACCGGTGATCCTCAATGTGGGCGAGTTCGACAACAAGATCTCAGTGCTCGCTGATCGCGCCAACCGTCGCGAGTACAACGACAAGAGAATCCTGGCGGAAATCCTCAAGAAAGCAGAATCGCTCGACCTTCCCGTCTCCAAGAAGAGCGTGAAAATCAAGAGGACCTCGAACAGGATCAAGATCACCGTCATCTACGACCTCCCGATCGATTTCCCCGGCTACACGTTCATCTGGCACAAGGAGCACTTCCAGGATCGTCCGCTGTTCAACGGCTGATCCGAACGGCTAGCCCGCACTTCTCACCACCTCGCTACTGCGGCCCGCGCTTGGTAACAAAAACGCATACAACTTTGCCGCATCCAATCAAGCC
>CAYPBC010000037.1:0-10590 GCA_964408845.1 uncultured Thermoanaerobaculia bacterium | reverse complement strand
GACCACCTCCCGCGTCACGTCGTGCCGGTGAACGTGTCGGCCGCGTGGAATGCCGAGAAGAAAGGACGCCGCTGCGCGCCTTCCACTGCTCTGTTGGGCGACCACCACGAGATCGTCGCGAAACGGATCGGCGCCGGGCGTCGCACAGAACCGTCCGGCATAACATCTGGAATTCCCCACAATCACCCACCCGGCGGTGGTCGTCCTACTGCCGATCGTGACCCGCATCCGCGGCAGCGGTCCGCCGGACATGGTTTCGACAATGGCCTCGAGGGCAACACCTATTCTGCCGCCAAAGCGTTTGAAGGAGGGCCGCAGCCTTTCGAGAATGTGCGAATCCGGGCCGGCAGAGAGCATGAGCAAGACCACGTCGCCGCGATTGCTGCGTCCAACCCGCATCGCCCGGTCCTCACCATCGAGAAGAGCGGCGACGGCTCGGGCCGCCGGCCGCGGAACCCCGAGCTCATATGCCAGAACGGAGGTGGTTCCGCCCGGCAGGACTGCCATGGAGGTGGCTGATCCGAGAAGACCTCGCGCGACCTCGTTGTAGGTACCGTCACCGCCAAACACAAACACCAGGTGCCGGTCTTCAGCCGCCGCGCGTTCCGCAAGCTCGGTCGCATGGGCGGGACCGTGGGTGGGCCAGATCTCAATCTCGGCGCCGGCCGCGCCGGCTGCCACCTCGACGGCTTTTTGGGCGCGCATCAGACGACCCCCGCCCGCTGTGGGGTTGAGAATGACCGGAATGCGGCTCAACCGGGCCCTCGTTCGTTGAAGAGCCCCCCGCCGGCGCTTCTGGGCTCGAGACCGAGATGACGGTAAGCGTTCGCAGTCACAGTTCGGCCACGGGGGGTCCGCTGCAGCAATCCAATCTGCAACAGATAGGGCTCGTGGATTTCCTCGAGGGTGCCACGGTCCTCTCCGATCGACGCGGAAAGAGCCTTCAGGCCAACCGGTCCGCCATCGTATATGTCGATGATGGTCGTCAGAAGTTGCCGATCGAGGTGGTCGAGTCCAAAGGCATCCACCTCCATCTGCTCGAGACCCCATTTGGTCGCCTCGAGGGTCACCTTCGCCGACTTCAGGTGGTGGGCGAAATCCCGCACTCTCCGCAAGAGCCGGTTGGAGATTCGTGGGGTCCCGCGGGAGCGTCTTGAAATCTCGTCTGCGGCGTCGGGCGCAATATCGATGTCGAGGATCCCTGCCGAACGAGCCACAATCACCGCGAGATCTTCGGCCGGGTAGAACTCGAGACGATGGACGATTCCGAAACGATCCCGCAAGGGGGCCGTCAACAACCCGGTGCGCGTGGTGGCGCCGACCAGAGTGAAGCGGGGAAGAGTCAACCGCACGCTGCGCGCAGCCGGACCCTGCCCGATCACCAGATCGAGCTCGAAATCCTCCATCGCCGGGTACAGGATCTCCTCCACAGCCGGGGGAAGGCGGTGGATCTCGTCGATGAAGAGCACGTCGCCGTCTTGCAGGTTCGTGAGCATGGCGGCCAGGTCGCCGGCGCGTTCCAGCACCGGCCCCGAGGTGAAATGGATTTGGGCGTCCATCTCGGTCGCCACGATGTGTGCAAGGGTGGTCTTGCCGAGCCCGGGGGCGCCAAAGAACAGCGCGTGGTCGAGTGCCTCGCCGCGGTCGCGTGCCGCGCCGATGAAAACTCCGAGATTGGTCTTGAGCCGCTCCTGGCCGACAAACTCGGTGAGTCGCCGAGGTCTCAGCCCCTCCTCGTACGAACGTTCTTCGGGCGCAACTTCGGTGGTCAGAACTTCATCGTTCACGATTCGACTTTAACAGGGCACAGGGTTCAGGGCACAGGGTTCACGGTTCGGAGTGGTCGCTGTGCCCTGTACCCTGAACCCTGAACCCTTTACCGTGTCAGCTTCTGGAGGGCTGAACGCAAGAGATTACCGAGATCGTCTTCGCCGACATCGGACCATGCCGCGTCAACCGTCCGCTGCGCATCCCGCCGTGAGTAGCCCAGGTTGACCAGCGCAGATACCGCATCGCCACGAAGATCGCCACGACCCGCCAAGGTGACCGCCATCTTGTCCTTGAGCTCGAGAAGGATTCGTTCGGCGGTCTTACGACCGACGCCGGGACTTCGTTGCAGGAGTGCGAGGTCCGCCGCCTGGATGGCTTCGGCGAGCTCGTCCGCGGTCAATGCCGACAGCACCCCAAGGGCGGTTCGTGGGCCAACCCCTGCGACTGCGATCAGCTTCAGAAATGCTTCGAGCTCCAGACGATCGGGAAAGCCGAAGAGAACGATCGCGTCATCACGGACCTGAGTGTGGATCCACAGTGTCGCGCTCTCACGATCGGTCAACTCCTGAAATGCCCGTAAGGTGGTCGAAACCAGATAGCCGACGCCACCAACGTCAATCAGGACTGTGCCCGGGTCAACCCGGTGGAGCCGGCCCTCGAGCCGTCCGATCATGAGCTGGTCGGTGCGAATCGTTCGAGGAACTCGGTGTCGACGGTGATGACGGTGTCACGTCGCCGTTCGTCGAGGATCGAACGCATGAGCTGGCCCGCCCGGTCCGCCATCAGACGTGCGCGGATGTCGTCGAGCAAATCAACGAGCTCGGCGGGATCAACCAGATCGAGCCTTTTCACCTTAACCACCACGACCCCGCGACCCCCAGCGGTGATTGGATCGAGGATTTCGCCTTCTGTAGCTGAAAACACCCCGCGGTCGAGGGCCGTCATCACGCCGAGGGTTCCCACCGGAGCACCCCGGCGATGATCACGCGCCTCGGTGACGGTCGATCCAATTTCCGCGGCCAAGGCCACGCCATCCTCGCCCAGACGCCAACGCTCGGCGAGTTGCCGCCCGTCCTCCTCGGTCAGCGCCAACGCGCGCTCGCGGCGCAAGGTCTGCTCCACCTCGGAACGAACATCCTCAAAGGGAGGGATGCCTGCGGGACGGATTTCCTCGAGCTGCCACACGATCCAACCTCGGGGGTTGGCGACCGGTCCGTGGATGTTTCCGACGGCTGCGGCGAAGGCCTCGTTGGCCAAACCGGCGTCCTCAGAGGCGCCCGGGATGGACGTCCCGATGTCAAACGGGAGGCTCTGATTGAGGGCCACCGCTTCATCCTCGTCGGCGATCGCCTGCCATTCAGCCTGTGTCTCGGGTCGCTCGGTCCCCAACCGACTTGCAAGAACAATCGCCCGGGCCTCTGTCTCAGCTGCAGCACGGCCCTCGACAACCCTGGAACGAACCTGTTCCTCGACCTCCTCGAAGGGCTGCTGGTGCTCCGGACGGAAGGCTTCGACACGGATGATGTGATAGCCGAACTGGCTCTTGACGGGACCGATGATCTCGCCCGGTTTGGCCGAAAAGACCGCGTCTTCGAACTCCTTGACCATGCGGTCGCGACCGAACCACCCGAGATCGCCGCCTTTGTCCTTGGATCCGGGATCCTCCGAATGAATAGCGGCGAGCTCTGAAAAATCAGCGCCTTGCCGGGCGATAGTCGCTACGCCGTTTGCTCGGGCTTCGGCCTCAGCTCCATCTTCTCCCGTTGCATCGGGAGCGACACGAATCAGGATATGGCGGGCATTCGCCTGCTCACTTTGGAGAAATTCGTCCCTATGAACGTCGTAGTAGGCGATCAGTTCCTCTTCGTCGACCGGCAGGAGACGACGGAGCTTCGCAGTCTCCACCACCAGATAGCGGATGGTGCGCTGTTCGTCTCGGTGGAACTCATCCGCCGTGTGTTCAAAGGCGCTCCGAGCATCTTCCTCGGAGATCACGACCTCGGCGAGATGGGGCTCGTACCGCAGCTGGATGAAGTCGAGATCGGAGACCTCCCGCTGCCGGCGATACTCCTCCTCTGCCTCTGAATCGCTGATCCAGATGCTCTGCTCAGCCAGGGTGTTGAGCTTACCGATCAGCAGGTCCTCGGTGAGACGCTGTTCGAACTCTTCCGGTGTCATGCGGAAGTACGATCGTATGATTCTCGTATAGGTATCGGCGCCGACGAACTCACCGTCCTCCCGTCGAAAGGACGGGATTTCGAGGATGGCGTCCTGAAGCTCCCCACGGGTCACCATGATGCCGGCATTATGAGCTTCGGTGAGTTGAAGTTCGCGGTCGATGATATAGCTCGCGGTTTGTCCAGCGAGATCCACCTGCGACTTGAGCTCGTTCCAGCGTTCGCCGTAAACCTCGGAAAACCGCTGGTCGAGACGTCGCATTTCGTCGAGAAACTCGGTTTCGGAGACGGCGCGATCTCCGACACGGACCGCGGCGCTGCCGCCGCCGCCGCTGCCGGCGCGACCCGCGCCCCAGTCAACAAAAACCAGCAGCACGAACACTGCCACCACGCCCCAGAGGATGAACTTGAGGTGACGCAGGTTGTCTCGCAACCACTTGAGAGCCATCGGAAATCCTCCACCAATCCCAGAAAATCGGGACAAGGAAGTGTAGCCGAGTGTAAAGGCCCGCGCAAGGCATCAATGCAGATCGGCACGCTCACGAGATCCTCAGAAATCCATCACGGTTCTTGCAGGATCTAAAATGGGACCAGACAGCCGCGATTCGAGCTCTGAGACGTGCGCTTGCCGCTTGAATTCGCGCATGTTACGGTGTTTTTTGGGAGGTTCGGCAAAGGTGGGACGAGGCTTGGAACTCGACTGGGTCGTTGTACGTGTGCAGCCGCTGAAAAAGGTGCTGATTGTGACGGTTGTCGGCATGGTGGCAGCGGCCCTGGTCTTTTTTGCCTACAAGAGCCTCAACCTCTCACCCGAGGCGCGGGCTCGGCGTGCCATCGATCATGCCGTCACAGCCCGGGGTCATGCGGAAGCTCAGCCTCTGCCGCCTCTGTGGCAGGGTGAGTTCAAGGGAGCCAATGACCAACTCAACACGGCTCGTGGGGAGTACGCAGACCAAAACTGGGGAGATGCCGAGGCGACGGCGGACAGCGCTCGGAGACGGTTCGAGGCGTTGGCGGGAGCTGGAAATCAAGAGTTGGTCGGTGTCGGCCAGTTCTTTAGCCTAGAGGGTCGGGTCGAGCTGCAACGAGCCGGTCAATCTCAGTGGGAGAATGCACACCAGCAGCTTCCGGTGTTCAACGGCGACTTCGTTCGCACCGGCCGAGACGGCAATGCGGAAATTCTCTTCGCCGACGGCAGCCTCTACCGCATCTCACCGAACTCGCTGCTCGAAATCCACCATCAGGTCTCAGAGGAAGCTCCGGGCGCCGTCAAGATGGTGGTCGGGCGAATAGACGTTTACACTTCAGGAACATCGTCGAGGGTGACCACCGACGCTGCTGAGACCGAAATCAAACGGGAAAGCAGGGTAGCGGTGGACGTGGCGGCCGACGACAAGAAGACTATCGTCTCAGCCTTTCAAGGCTCGGCGCGGGTCAGCAACACGCGCGGTGATGAGGTCGTGCTGAACGAACGCGAGGCGGTCGCAGCTTCAGCCGGCGGCTCAATGTCCGAAAAGCGTAGAATCCCGGATCCCCCGTTCCCGGTGGAGCCCCAGAACAACGCAGGTTTTGACATCGGCCGAAGGGAAATCATCGAGCTCGCGTGGCGCGGTCGGCCGGTTGGCGGTGCCGTCCATCTCCAGGTCAGCCGTTCCAAGACCTTCGACGAAATGTCACTCGATGTTGATGCGGACTATCTGGTTAAAGACAGCGCTCGCCTGCGACTGGTGGCGCCCGGGACGTATTTCTGGAGGGTGGCCGCGCTCGCCCACAGTATGACGTCGTCTGAGTGGAGCGCCGTAAGGCGCTTCCGGGTATTCTCCTCCTCGGCCGATCATCTGCCGACCGACACGACACCACCCAAGCTGGTGGTCTATCCTTCACAACAACTCGGCCACATGTTCATCTTTGAGGGCGAGACCGAGCCGAGCGCCACCCTCACCATCAACGGTGAAAAGGTGGAGCTCGATGCCGAGGGGGGATTCCGCAAGACCGTGGAGATATTCATCGAGGGTTGGAACGACATCGTCGTCGTAGCCGTGGACCCTTCAGGCAACCTTTCAGAACATCGCGAACGTGTGTTCGTGGAGGTCTATTGATGCACCTGTCCAGCCTACTCGGGCTGTTTTCTTCTGATCTCGCAATCGATCTTGGAACTGCCAACACTCTGGTTTATGTGCGGGGGCGCGGCATTGCAGTAGTCGAGCCCTCTATCGTCGCCGTCAACAAGATTACCAATCGCGTCGAGGCAGTTGGTGCCAGGGCAAAAGAAATGCTTGGCAAGACTCCAAGTAATATCGAGGCCATCAGACCGATGAAGGACGGCGTGATCGCGGATTTCGAAGTGACCGAAAAGATGCTCGAGCACTTCATCAAGAAAGCTCACGGCCGCTCGTTCCTGGTCCGTCCGCGGATCATCATTTCGGTGCCGTCGGAAATCACCCAGGTAGAAAAACGAGCGGTTAGGGACACCGCCCTGAAGGCCGGCGCTAGCGAGGTCTACCTCATCGAACAAGCGACTGCGGCGGCGATCGGCGCCGGGTTGCCGATCACCGAACCATCCGGAAATATGATTGTCGACATCGGTGGTGGGACATCGGACGTCGCGGTGATCTCGCTTGCCGGAGTGGTCTATTCGCGATCGGTTAGAGTCGCCGGCAACGAAATGGATGAGGCGATCATTCACTATTTGAAAAAGAAGTACAACCTCCTCCTCGGCGAACGCACCGCCGAGCAGATTAAGATTGAGATTGGATCCGCCTACCCACTGGATGAACCGCTGACCATGGAGGTGAAGGGTCGCGATCTGGTGGAGGGCGTGCCGAAGACCCTGAACATCACGGATGAGGAAATCCGCGAGGCGTTGACGGAGATCGTATCGACCATCGTCGACGCGGTGAGAAACGCCCTTGAACAGACTCCGCCTGAGCTCTCAGCAGACATCATCGACAAGGGCATCATTCTTGCCGGTGGCGGTTCTCTTCTCAAGAACCTCGACAAGCGTCTGCGCGAGGAAACCGGTCTCCCGGTGGCCCATTGCGAGGAACCCGGTTCAGCGGTGGTTCGCGGCACCGGGATGATGTTGACCAACATTGATCTTCTGCGCAAGATTGCCATCGCTTGACCCGCACATCCGCCGGGTTTCTTGGCGACCGGCCACCGAGTTATGATGGCGTGATGACCGATAAAGCCCCCATTTCTCACCAGCTTCTCGAAGGACCACTTCCCGGATAGGTCTATGGTGATTCGGCGGGCTTCATTCTTGCGTACCGCCCTCCTGTGGGGCCTTCTCGAGTGCCTCGCAGCCTGGCAGGTGCGCACAGCGGACGGTCCAATTCTCTTGACCTGGATGCGAGCCGTCTTCCACCCTGTCGTTGCGTCCACCGATTGGGTTGGGGATCTGACGGTGGATTTGGGCCTCGGGATCCACGATTTACAACGGGTGATTACCGACAATCGGCGTCTGCGGTTGCAGCTGGATGAGATTCGCGCTCGCGAGCTGCTTCTCGAAGAGGACCTCCAGGCTTTGCGGGAGGCCTGCCGTTTAGCCGGGCCGACCTCCGAGTTCGAATCTGGGGCTCGGGTTGCTCGCTGTGTGTTCCGCGATCTTTCCGCGGGTACCATGGAGGTTCGGACTGAGAGCAGGATCATCATCCCTCGCGACGCGGCGGTGGTGACCTCGGGTGGATTGGTTGGGCGAGTGGTGCGTTCGGAAGGGCGCCGCCATTGGATTCAGATGCTCACCGATGTGACGGCGGCGGTGGCCGTTCGAACGACCGATGGAAGCCTCAACGGGCTGGCCCTGGGAACTGGAACCGAAGCGTTGACCGTGGCCTATGTACCGCGGCAGGGCCACCTCGCGCGAGGGGTCGTGCTTGTTACGAGTGGTGGTGATGGCATCTTTCCACCCGGCATACCGGCCGTCGAGGTTATTCGCGTGCGTGAAACTGAAGATCCGTTCCTCGAGGTCAGGGCCCTGCCAACAGTGAATCTGAAGACCGTACGCGTGGTCCTTATTCTCCCAGATTGGTCACCCGAAAACAGCGGTACCGGGCGATGAAACCTGTAGTGCTTGCCCTGCTGGCGCTCTTCGCCCAGCGGCTGCTCGGCTTTCCCGGTCTCCCGTCATGGTCGTCGGAGATCTTATTGCCGATGGCGCTGGTTGTCGCCATGTCGCTGAAACGCCATGAACGGCACTGGCCATACTGGGCGCTGCTCCTAGGTCTCGGTTGGGACGCGGTGCTGGAACCCGTGGTGGGTCCGGGTGGCATCGCCTGGAGTGCCGCGGCCCTGTGCTTGTCCGCCGCCGCTCGGTTGGTGGCTGACCGGTCGCCGAAAGCCTGGGTGGGATTTGGTGCGGTCGGCACGATTGTCGTCCTCGTCGTGCAGCGGTTGGCCCAGCTTCCGCTGGGTCTTGGATCCTCGTGGAACCCGCCTTCGATGCTACGTACTGTGCTTTTCACAGCCCTGTGGTGCGGTGCAGTCGAAACAATCTCCAGGCTCGATCTCCCAACACGCTGGCGCGCCTATCGCGCCAGAAAGCTCCGGTGACAGCGATGGAGCTTCGTGAGGACCTGAGACCATATCGCCGCCGCACCGCGGCGTTCTTCATCCTCGCCTTCACCGCCCTTGGCCTTCTCCATCTACGTCTCGTCGACCTCCAAGTCATTCACGGCACCGCATGGAGGAATCTGGCTGAGAACAACCGACTCCGCCGGCTGCCGCTGCCCGGTCCTCGCGGTTGGATTTACGATCGCCGCGGTCAGGTGCTGGCTGAGAACATCCCAACCTGGGAGGTGCTCCTTTATCCGAACGAAGCTGAAGAGGTCGATGCAACCGGAGTCTTTCTGGCGCGAATCGGCGTCAGTGATATCGAGACATTTCATCAGCGCCTCGCCGAGCGCCGAATCGGCCGTATGGCGCCACTGGTGGTCGGTGAAGACCTGAGTTGGGACCATGTTGCGGCGGTGCGATCACACCAGAGAGACTACCCAGAGCTGGCGGTGGTCAGTCGTTTTCGTCGGCACTACCCGTACGGCGCGCTCACAGCGCACGTGGTGGGTCATCTCCGTCCGGTCTCAAAATCCGAGGTCGACGCCGATCCGCATCTCGAGCCCGATACGATGGTCGGTGCGACCGGAATGGAAGCGGCCGAGAATGACTTCATCGCCGGCAGATCCGGTGATCGGTGGGTCATGGCGTCAGCGGTCGGACGGCAACTCGGCGTGGTCAGCGAATCCGAACCCGTTCCCGGTCAGGATCTCGGGTTGACGCTCGATGTCGAGCTCCAGAGTGTGGCGGCCCAAGCCTTCGGGGATCGGGCCGGCGCGGTAGTCGCTCTCGATCCACGGAGCGGTGCCGTCAGGGTGCTGTACTCGGCGCCGAGCTTTCAACCCGGGGTTTTCGGAGGTCGGCTCAGTCGCTCCGATTGGAAGGTGCTGCAGGAAGACCCTTCCCATCCGTTGCAGAATCGCTACCTCCAGGGCATGTATCCCCCCGGTTCCACGATCAAACCCTTTCTTGCTCTGGCAGGTCTCGAGAAGGGGCTGATCAATCCGCAGCAAACCGTGTACTGCAACGGGTCAGTGGTGTTGTACGGGCACCGCTTTCGCTGTTGGCGGCGCGGCGGCCATGGACTCGTCGACCTCGAGCGCGCCCTGACCGAGTCTTGCGATGTCTATTTCTACCTCCTCGGGCAACGTCTCGGGATTGAGGAAATGGAGTCGTGGCTGCATCGATTCGGGTTTGGTGAGCGCACAGGTCTCGATCCGGTATTCGAGGCCAGGGGATTGATCGGTACGCCGGAATGGAGTCGGAAGGTACGCGGGACACCGTGGTATCCAGGAGAGGCGGTGTCCGTGTCCATCGGCCAGGGACCTGTGTTGGTGACGGTTGTTCAGTTGGCCCGCGCCTTCGCGATGTTGGCGAACGGCGGACGGCCGGTGACACCCCACCTCGTCTCGCCCCAGCGCGCGCCGCGCCCCGAGCCGGTCGTCAGTCCCGAGAATCTTGCTCTGGTGGACGCCGCGCTCGAGGAAGTGGTTCACGGCCCCCATGGCACCGCTCGCCGATTGGCGGCCATTCCGATGGCGGGAAAAACCGGCACCGCCCAGGTTGCACGACTCCAGGAAGGGGTTGATTCCGACGATCTGGCCCCGGAGCTGCGGCATCATGCATGGTTCGCAGCGTGGGCGCCTCTCGACCGGCCCGAGTTGGCTGTGGCGGTCATCGTCGAGCATGGCGGTTCCGGCGGATCTGTTGCGGGTCCGATCGCCGGCAAGATCGTCGAGGCCTTCCTCAGCCGGCGCGCACAAGGCAGCATCAATGCCTCGTCTCCACCACCATCCGATCAACCTGCATCCGACACGTCAGGATAGAATCGGCTATGGAACATCGCGTCGATCCTTGGCTGATTTTGGCCGTCGTCGGCATTCTCGGAGCTTCGTTGACCACCCTTCACACGGTGTCACGTGTGGTCGGCACGAATCTGCTCCTTCGTCAGCTGCTATGGGGGGTGATCGGCCTCATCACCCTGTGGTTGTTGTCGCGAGTCCGGCTCGACGTTTACCTGCGGCTCGCGCCGGTACTGTATGGAGCCGGACTGGCCTCGCTGGTCGCGGTGCTGATCTTCGGTGTCGCACGC
>CAYPBC010000036.1:0-10604 GCA_964408845.1 uncultured Thermoanaerobaculia bacterium | reverse complement strand
TGTGGGGTTTACGACGGCGCCGAGATCCACGAGTCCGTCATCACCTTGCTGGCCATTGACCGCCTCGGGGCCGAGGCCGTCATCTCCGCGCCCGACAGACCACAGCTTCACGTGGTCAACCACCTCACCGGCGAGGTCGAGGAGGGCGCCGAGCGCAACGTGCTGGTGGAGTCCGCGCGCATCGCCCGCGGCGAGATCAGGGATGTGGCCGAGGTCACGGCCGATGAGCTCGACGCCCTGATCCTCCCCGGCGGCTTTGGCGCGGCCAAGAACCTCTGCGACTTCGCGGTCAAGGGCGCCGACTGCGCTGTGGATCCCGGGGTTGCGGCGCTGGTGCGCGCGGTCCACGAGCAGGGCAAGCCGGTGGCGGCGGTCTGCATCGCGCCGGCGCTCATCGCCAAGGTCCTCGGCAGTGAGGGCCCGGAGCTCACGATCGGCAACGATGCCGACACCGCAGGCGCGCTCGAGTCCATGGGCGCGGCCCATATCGAGTGCCCGGTCAGGGAGTTCGTCATCGACCGCGAACGCAAGCTCATCAGCTCTCCCGCCTACATGCTCGCGGAGAGCATCTCGGAGGCGGCAGAAGGGATCGAGAAGACTGTGGCAGTCCTCATCGACATGGCGTAGATCGGAAGGTATTCGCTGCTGGCAATGAGGTATTTGCTCATCGCATTCGGATCCGTGGGCGGGGGTGGGAATCTCATGGCTAACAGCTCGACGCATCACCAGTAGCGTTCGACAAAGACCTCGCCGGGCTCCTTGCGGCTGTGCTCGCGGAAGCCCTCATCGGCCAGGAGGGCCACCATGTCCTCGATCATCGCCGGGTTGCCGCAGAGAAAGATGCGAGTGTCAGCGGGCGTTGGAGGGAAACCCCATTCGCGTTCGATCCGACGCCCGCCCCACAATTCCTGCACATAGCCGGTCAGACCGCCCCACGGCACCGGCTCCTCCGCTGGGCGGCTGATGATCGGCTGATAGGTGAGGGCCGGGCTGAGACGATCCATCGTCAACAGCTCCGACTGATAGCCAAGATCCCATGAGTGGCGGGCGCCGAGAAGGACGGCGATCCGCCGCCCACCGGCCTCGTGGAGCATGGTTCGAAGCATGCTCATGTATGGCGCGAGACCCGTACCGGTAGCGACCAGGACCAGATTGGCGTCTGCCGGCGCGTCATCGAGGGTGAAATTGCCGGTGATCTTCGGACCCAACCACACGGGGTCACCAGGGCCGAGGGCAAACAGCCGGGGTGTGAGCGCTCCCGAGTGAACGAGCGTGACGTAGAACTCGATGTACTCGCGCGTGGCGGATGACGAGGCGATTGAGTAGGCGCGCCGAATGAGCTTTCCCCGCTTTGGAGTCTCCTCCTCACCGTCGGAGTTCTCACAGCGTGGCGCCTCGGGCGGCAGGCCGAGGACCGCAAATTGGCCCGGGCTGAACTCGGGCAACCGCCAGCCGTCCGGCGCCACCCTTATGACCATCAGACCCGGCGCGACCTCGAACCGTTGCTGAACCACCGCGTTGAGCTCTGTTTTCGAAGCCATGGTCCTCCGCTCACATCGAGGCTTTCCCGAAGAGGGTACACTGACCCGCAATGGCTGGGTTCGAAACCGTCTTTGCCTCGCTGCCACAGTTCCTTCTCGCGTGCCTGATCCTGGCCGCAGCGGAGGCCGTCTACGTACTCCTCGGTTTCGGCGCCGGGCTCGTCGCAGTGGGTTCGTTGGCGCTCCTCCTGCCCGAGCTTCGCGACGCGGTCGTCCTCCTGCTGCTCGTCAATCTGCCCGCCGAACTGTATGTGATCCGCACCTCATGGACCAGGATTTCATGGCGCGGGGTGATGTATCTCTTTGCCGGTGTCGCGATCGGCATACCGATCGGCGCCTGGCTCCTGCGTTGGAGCGATCCGCTCTTCCTTCTTACCGCGCTCGGCGTATTCCTGGTCGTTGTCGCGACAATCTTCCTCATCTCGCCAAAACCGCATCGACGAGAACACCATCCACTGGTGGCGCCACCGGTTGGACTGCTCTCCGGCGTCCTTACCGGTCTCTTCGGCACCGGCGGACCGCCCCTCATCCTCTACTACCAGCTATCCGGGGTGGACAAGACCGCCTTCCGGGGAAACCTCATGGCCATTTTTCTGCTGATGACTGCGGTTCGGGTGCCCTCGTACGCCGCCCTCGGTCTCATCACCGCGCCGCGTCTGTTGTCGGCCCTGGCGGTGATGCCGGCAGTCCTCCTCGGCGCCTTCATCGGCAATCGTATCCACCTCGACCTCGAGGAAGACACATTTCGCCGCCTGGTCAGCGCGGCGTTGCTCGTCATTGGCGTACTGTTGCTCATAACGGGAGGACGTTAGAACGTTTTAACGTTTAACGTTGAACGTTCTAACCGTTGTCCGGCGCCTCGAGCATTGTTCCGGTCTCGAGGAAGTGGTTGAGTTCGTTCTCCCAGATCTCCATGAAGCCTCGGAAGTGGGCCTCGGTGAACTCCTCTAAGGCGCGGTCGCCGTGCTCGCTGAGCGCGGTGTAGGCGTAGGTGATCTCCGAGGTGCATCGGTCGGCACCCTCAGGGGCAAGCGCAATCGAGATCTTGCCGACCACAACACCGGGAATGACCTTGATGATCTCGAGACAAAAGGCCTCCGGGTCGTGGACGGTCATCAGCCACAGCGCGTCCTCCGGGATGCCGGGGGTGATGAACACGCAGTCGGGTTCGGCAAGTCCCGAGTCCGAGAGCACGAATCGTGGTCTCCAGTCCCTGACCCATTCGGCCTCGCGCACCGGACAGAGCAGCGGGAACACCTCCGCCGGCGAAGCGCCGAGATGTTGCGTATAGCTCCGGCTGACCCGATTCGGTTTTTCGACCCGCATGATGCCCTCCTCAGTCACACGCCGCGCTTCTCCGCGTTGCTTCTGGAAGAAGGGTACACCGTCGGTGCGGGATTTTCCCGGACGCCCTGAGTGAATCAGCGATCGGTGAAGCGATCGTCCGATGCGATATCCCGGTGCTTGACACCCGCCAACCACCCCTCGCGCACGTCGGTGCGGTGGTCGAATTCGGGGACGTAGGGCTTGATATCGAGGAGGGGTGTTCCGTCAAGGATGTCGAGGTCCTCGATCAGCAGGCGACTGTCCTCGATGCCAATCAGCCGCACGACAGAGAGGCCAATCGGGTTCGGACGCCTCGGCGCCCGGGTCGCAAAGAGGCCGCGCTTTTCCGTATCGAGAAACGGCGTCACCCGGAGATTGAAGCCCTGCGACCGGTGGAAAATGTAGATCAGCACGACGTGCGAGAATCCCTCGAGATCGGCGAGTCCGTCGGCATACTCTGGCATGATCTCGACGGTTCCGCGCACGCCCCGCCCTCGCGTCGGCTGGATCGGCATGCCCTGTTTCTCTTTGAAGGGGCTGTGAATGAAGCCGATCGGCCGGCACTCGATCTTCATCTCGTCCTCAGGTCTGCTCATGACTCGGTCATTCCCTTCGCGTCCGTCTCGAGATCGAGGACTTCAAAGCCCTCGGCCATGGCGCCCGCCGTCATCTTCTGCATCGAGTTTGGGTCGAACCCGAACGCGATGCCGAGGTCGCCGCCGCCGGCGCCACTCGGTTTGTAGTGAACGCCGTACTCGCGAGCCAGCCGCCGAAGCCGTCGATGCTCCTGCGACAGAATGGGCATCTCGATTTCGCGGCCGAGGGCATCGAGAGCATCCCAGAAACCATTCACCGCATCGAGAAAGCCAGATGCCGCGCCCGCTTTGAGGGCGTCGATCCCAGCCTTCGACACCTCGCTGAGACGAGAGATCGCCCCATCCACGCCTTGCGGGTGCGCCGCGCGACGCGTCTCGAGCCGCTCGAGGAAACCGCTCGTGCTCGCCGAACGACCAGTCCAGATCGGAAGAATCTGGAGGTCGGACGGCAGCACCATCGGCCGCGTCGCCACCACGGACGAGGCCTCGTCGAGTTGGAAGCGCAATACCCCTCCCAACATGCTCGCCGCAACGTCGATACCCGAACCGAACCCGCCCTGCATCTTCCGGTGGAGATCGACCAGGGTCTGCGACCACCGAGCATCCGCGTCGGGCACGCGGCCGTTGTCGGCCCAGGCAACCAGGGCCGACGCCAGCGCGACGGTCAGGGCGGCACTCGATCCCAAACCGAGCTTGTGGCGGCTATCGTCTCGTGACCGGAAGAACTCCCTGGTGTCGAGAGTGACTGCGGCCGGGGTGAGCCGCCCGAGCTCCACCACCCCCGCACTGTCGAGCTCATGGAGCAATCGTTCGACGAGGGCAAAGGGTTTACCGAGGCCCTCGTCCATCCAACGCACCGCGCCGACCGCACCAATATCGAACTCCACCGGTCGCGGCGCCAGACCGGGCGCGATCAATCGCCAGCGGTTGCTCGCCGACGGCGCCAGATCGACCCGGGCGCGCCGGTTCACCGCCATCACCACAGCCGGCGCCCCAAAGAGCACCGCATACTCCCCCAGCAGGACCATCTTCCCCGGCGCCGAAACCTCGATTCTCACCGCCCGCCGCCGACCACCCTGGCGCCGCCGCCAAGCCCACTCTCGAGAAGGCTCATGACCCCAAGGATTTCGCCGAGCTCTCGTCCGACTCGCTCGCGTGCCTCCTGCAAACACACCGCCTTGACCTGCGGACCGGCGTCGACGGTAAAAAACACCGGCACGCCGCCGGCGCGCAGCTCCCGCACCCTGCGGATGCACTCCACCGTGATCGGGTTCCAGTAGACGAGGCCGGGTTGCGCCGACAGCATGACCGCGTGCATCTTGAGACAGCTCGATTCGCTGATGTCGGCCAGCGCCTCGAAATCGCGTCGGTCGACAGCGGCTCTCGCCTCCAGGAGATCGGCCGGTGACGACTCGACCCAGGCCGGGTAGTAGGGTGATGTGCGTTCGGTCGTCACCATGCCCTCGGTCGAACCGACGGCCTTGGGACCGGGGTCGGTCACCGCGACCTGCACGCACAGCGGCCATGCCGACGGTTCGAGGAGCTGTCGGATCTCGGTTGGATACGGGCCCTCCGGGGTCAGCTCGAGCTCGACGAAGCCGCCATACAGCGAGCGGGCGGCGGAGCCCGATGCCTGACAGGCGAGATCGGCGAGCTGAGAGGGATCAAGCACCCCACCAAGGGCCGCATCCGCCGCGACCACCAGGGCCGCGAAGCCGGAGGCTGAGGAGGCAAGCCCGGCCGCGGTGGGGAAGTCGTTTTCGCTCTCCACCACGGCGTAACTGCCGGCCCCAGCGCGGTGGCGGATTCGATCGAGACACGTCACCACCCGCTCAGCCATCTTCGGCGCCTCACGTCCACCGAGAAAGAAAGCATCGTGCTCGAGCTCGGGGTCGAAGCGAACCGTGGTCGTCGTCGTCAGTCCATCGAGGGTGATCGACAGCGACCCCACGGCGGGGATGTTCCGCTCGACATCACGCTTGCCCCAGTACTTGACAAGCGCAATATTCGGATGCGCAACGGCGGTAGCCTGCACAGCATTTGGGTTCATCTCAACAAGATTCTCACGGTGCGATCATACCCGTCCCGGTCAGCCAAAGACCTCGGGAGAGTTTTGAGTTCTTAGTTCTGAGTCTCCGCCCTCCCACCCTCAGCTTGGAATCTCCCCCGGGAAGCCACAGTCGGCGCGCCAAAGACGCGTTCACCGGAGGTGCCTGGCATCCTCTCGCGGTAGCGCCCTCCCGGGGCACAAGCACGGACGCGGGCACGGGCTCGGATCAGGGCGGGTAGCCGGTGATGGTTCGGATTCTCTCGTACAGCGGGCGGAGGCGCTTGTACATCTTGAGATAGACCTCGCGATAGAGGCCGTCGTAGATGGCGCGGTTGGCGGGATCGGGCTCGAAGGTGTCGCCGACATGGGTCATCTCGGCGACCGCAGTGGCGAAGTCGGGGTAGAGCCCGATGCCGACCGCGGCGTCAATAGCCGCACCCAGACCCGAGGCCTCGTAGACGTGAGGGCGTGAGGCGGGCAGACCGAAGATGTCCGCAGTGATCTGCATGGCGGCGTCCGATTGCGAGCCGCCCCCGGCGACCCGAATCTCGGTCATCCGCACGCCGCTGCGCCGCTGGCTGCGCTCGCCGCCCTCGCGCAGGGCATAGGCGAGCCCTTCGATGATCGAGCGATAGATGTGGGCCCGGGTATGGACGTCACCGAAGCCGATCACCGCGCCCTTGGCCTCCGGCCCCGGCACCTTGACCCCTGGCGACCAGTAGGGCTGGAGCACCAGTCCCATGGACCCCGGCGGCACCTGGCTGACAAGTTCGTCGAAGAGTTCCTCGGGCTCGATGCCGCGCTCGTCGGCAATGCGCTGCTCGCGGAGGCCGAACTCGCGCTTGAACCACGACACCATCCAATAACCACGGTAGATCTGCACTTCGAGACTGTACGCGTCGGGCACCGCGGCCGGGTAGGGCGGCAGCATCGGCACCGCCTCCACGTAGCGTCGGTGGGTGGTGTTGATGGTCGCCGAGGTACCGTAGCTGAGACAACCGAGACGAGGATCCAGACAGCCGGCGCCGAGGACCTCGCACGCCTTATCAGCGGCGGCGGCGATCAGCGGCGTCCCCTCCAGTATGCCGGTGGCCGCGGCGGCATCTCTCGTGATCTCGCCCAGGAGATCACCCGGAGACACGAGGTCGGGCAGGAGATCGCGATCGACAGGCACCGCCTGCCACTTCCAGTCGCGCGGTCCCGCCCAGCGAAGGCCTTTGAAGTCGAATGGCACGTAGCCCACCTGGGAGCCAACCGAGTCAACGAATCGCCCGATGAGGCGATGGGTCAGGAAGCCGGACAAGAACAGGTACTTGTACGTCCGAGCCCAGACCTCCGGTTGGTGGCGGCGCAGCCAGTTGACCTCGGCCTCGGCCTGGAATTGGGCCACCGTCTCCCGCATCCGCACCGCGCGGAAGGCGAGGCCCCACAACCCGCCAACCGGTTCGAGGCCCTCGGTCCGCCGCTGATCGAGCCAGATGATCGCCGGGCGCAGGGGCTCTCCCGCCTCATCGACGTTGACCATAGTGGCGCGCTGTGTCGTCAGGGCCACCGCCGCCAGATTTTCCCGCGAGCCGGGGCTGAGATCCCACAGACCGCGGCAGGCTTCGCACAGATTCCGCCACATGGAGAGCGGGTCCTGCTCTGCCCAGCCAGGATGGTCGGAGTAGTAGGGTTCGACCTCGATCCGGTTCTTGGCGATCAACTCGCCCCGGCGGTCGAAGAGCAGCGCCCGCACGCTCTGGGTCCCAAAATCGATGGCAAGGAGATGGTCGCCGGAGGTCACAGGAGTATTATCCACCCATCCACCCATAAGGGTGCATGGTTCAGGGCGCTCCGGGTGGTCCCTGAACCTCGAGCCCTGTTCCCAGCGAGTGGGCGGGCAACCCCTGCATCAAGTTTCCACAAATGGGAGTAGGATTATTGGATAGGCGATCACGACCCTGATCGCGACCACCAACCGGAGGCCACCAATGGCTCGTTCGTACTTCTGTCCTCATTGCCGCAAGCTCCTTAACCCAGGTACCAAGGTCATTTTCTTGGTGGACACCGAACAGGAATGCGAGCTGATGCTGCTGAGCGCCAAACTCGGCGACTACTCGGCGGTCTACGCACGTTCGATGGTTTTCGAAAAAGGCCGGATTTATACCTTCCGATGCCCCCTGTGTCGTGCCGATCTGACCTCGAGTCTCGACGAAAACCTAGTCGACATTCTGGCCCTCACCGACGACGACGCCCTGGTTCGGGTCAGCTTTTCGAGAGTTTTCGGAGAGCAGGCCACCTTCGTAATGACGGGACATGGTATCGATCAATTCGGCGAACACGCGTTGCGTTATGAGGGCCTTAACTTCTTTGGCGAGGCCCCCGATCAAGACGACTGAGCGGTCATCCTACCTGTGCCGGCGCCAGTCCGATGATTCGAACTCGGACTCCATCTCCCGCCATAGGTCCTCGAGCGGGCAACGCATGATGATGAGATCCTGCCACGTGCCGTCCTGATCCCGAACGTGCTCTGGAATCAGAAACTCTTCGCTAAACCCGAGGCGCTTCATGATCCGGTGCGCACCCTCCTGCGGACGCATGAGCCGCGCGATAATGCGATCTACCCGGTACTGGGACGCGAGGTGGAAGAGTTCACGCGCAAGCAGCGTGCCGAGTCCGAATCGTTGCCAATCACGCGCGACCATCAGGCGGATCTCCGCAACGTTATCCCCCCATCCGTGCCCCTCGAGCTCCAGCGCCCCATCGGCTACGACCTCGTCATCGTGCACCACCACAAGACGCTCGATCCGGCTTCGATCGAGCTCGGTGGTACGCCGTTCTACGATCCGGCGGCGGGTGACGTCGACGCGCAGATACTTGCGATCTTCTTCAGGAAGGGCGCAGAAGAAGTCGTATGAGCGTTCGACATCGGTCGGGTGCAAGCTTCGCACCGTCACATGGCGCCCATCTTTCAACCTCAGAGATTTCTCGATCGGAGCCACGGATTGCGATGCTGCGTTCGTCGCCGCCATAGGGTCCCCCAATTCGCCACGGCAACGCCGGAGCGAGCGAGGCTTCACTGCAGCCGTGGACGTTTGTTCAGTTTTCCTGTTTTACAAGATGCACCCTCGATCGCTAGAACGCCAGGTATCGAGACGCAGGATCTGATTCGCGGCCCGGTCGAATCGGCCAGCCCACCTTTTCTCGCCGGGTTTCGTGGCGAGGTTGGCGAGGTGCCGCGCCCAGCGGGGTTTTCGATCAAGAGGCCCGGCCGGGGTCCCCAGTGCCGTCCGCCGATGGGTGCGGTGCATCGCCATCCGCAGCTGAAAACTGGTGAGAAATGCGAGCTAGACGGGGTCGTTCTTCCGCACCGGGTACGTCTCGTAGTGCTCGAACCACTGCTGGAACTCGTCCACCATGTCCGCATACCTGCGTTTGATGGTGTGGTACATCTGTGCATTGCGAATCGACAGCGCGCACTGTTCGCCGATGACCATCATCAGGTCAATCTCCTCGTCCGAAAAGGGGTAGGGGTTGTGGGTGTAAACCGAGAGCACCCCGATCGTGTCATCTCTGCTCATCAGAGGAACGAACAGGGCCGAGGAGATCTTTTCCCGCTGCACTTCCTCCCGGTGGCGGATGAGGGGGTCGTTTTGGGCGTCGAGGATCGCGACACACTGGCCCTTCAGCGCCTCGGCAACACCTTCGCCCGGATCGCTGGATGCGGTCGCGAGGTACTGCCGGCTGAGCCCGAAGGCGGCACGCAGGTCCATCCCTCCCTTTCGGTCGAGTAAGCGAATGGTGCACCCCCTGACGCGCAGACTCTCGGACACCACCCGCACGATCGACTCCAGGATCTCGGTCAGATCGAGCGACGACCGGACGGCTACGTTGACGTTGCCGAGAATGTCGTGGAACATCGAGTGGGTGATCGCGCTCGTGGAGAAGTCGGCCAAGGTCTCGATCAGCCTCATCTCCTGCTCGGTGAACTCCCTCCGTTCCTTGGTGGACAACCGCATGACCCCGATCACCTGCCCCCGCACCCTCAGGGGCACGGTCAGGAGCGACACGATTCCCTCTTCAGTGAACTCTTTTGGAAACTGAATCCGCGGATCGCTGGCGCAATCCTCGACCATAACGGTCGTACCATCGAGCGCCTCGGAGACGCTCTTCTCAGCATCGACGGGTCCCTTGTCGAGAAACTCCTCGCTGAGGCCAAACGAAGCGACGTCCTCGAGAATCTGCTGATCGCGGCTCAGGAGCCGGAAATGGCACCCCTTGAGGTCGAGGTGCTCGACAACCGCCTCGGCGACCTGCTCGAGTTTCTGCTCGGCCTTGAGCGACGAGTTGAAGGCGTCGCCCACCTTCTCAAAAATTCGAACGCAGCTGATGCACTCCATAAATACCGCCCATCCGGGATGCTGTGATATCCAGAGGACCCGATGATACCCCCGACGATACCACCCCTGAATACAATGTAATGCTCGAAGTCCTCACTCTCAACATTTCCACGCGTCCACGAGTACTGATCCGCTTCGCCGTGAGCCACACGAACTGATCATAGCGACTCGTCCAGCAACTCGCACACATCCTTGACCTCGAGTTCGAGGTCCATGGTTTTGACTGAGTCGGAGAACATCTGCAGGCAGTACGGGCAGGCCACCGCCAGGATCTCGGCCCCGGTCGCCGCCGCCTGCTGCACACGGATGTCGGAGAACCGTTCCCCCTTGGGTCTCTCCATCCACACGCCGCCGCTGCCGCCGCCACAGCACAGGCTGTGCTCGCGCGAGTAGTTGGGAATCTCTACCAGCTCGAGCCCGGGGATGCTCTTGAGGACGTCGCGCGGCTCGTCGTAGACGCCGCAGCCACGGCCAAGCGCGCACGGGTCGTGATACACGACCTTCTTGTCGAGGGATTTTTTGGGCTCGAGCCGCTGCTGCTCGATGAGCTTGGCGAAGAGCTGGGTCTGGTGGATGACCTCGAAGTCCGCCCCGAGCTCTCCATAGTCCTGGTCGAAGGTCCGGTAGCAGTGGGGAGAGGTGACCACCGCCCGCTGCACACCTGCTTCGGAGAAGGCCGCGATGTTGGCGCTGGCCACCTCCTGGAAGA
>CAYPBC010000035.1:0-10840 GCA_964408845.1 uncultured Thermoanaerobaculia bacterium | reverse complement strand
GAGTCCGCGACCCTGCGCACCATCTCGGCGTCCACCGGATTGCCGTGCTCCTCGATCGCATTTGCAATCCTCGTCAACGACCGATAGTCCTCATCGGCATATCGCAGCAGGGCCTTCGCCATCGAATTGAAGGGGTCCTCGAGTCCGACGAGGTTGTCGTCCCTGCGCAATCGGAGGGTGACGTCGAAGTCGCCCGACGCAATTTCTTCCATGCTCTGAGCGATTTTGTAGGCGGCGCCGGCCGTGCGATGAGTGAGCATGATCGACCGTACTGCCACCATTGCCAGAGTGATCAGCGAGATGCACCCCATAATCGCCATATTGCGGAGATCATTGGCGCGCATCCTCTCGCCAACCTCAGGGTTCTTGGCCATGACCTGATTGGTCGTTGTGTAGGACTGCCAAGCGATCACGGCGTTGAGGATGAACAGCAGGACGAATACCAGCCCTACAACCCTGAGGGTGGCGGTGAGCTGGCGGCGGCGATCGACGAGATAGTGGCGTCGCTTGTGAGGTTTGGCGCCCGAGTCTTCAGTTTCGGTGTTTTTCATTAGTGTGTTCATCGGACTTCCTTTTGGTCGCTCACCAAGCACTCTGGCGATTATTGTATCGAAACACCGGTGAGATGTGCGGATTCACGCCGGAGCACCAGGCTTCCTGAACAACGGGGCGGCTGAACCCGGTATCATCTCTCGACGAGCAATGGATTGACGATATTCTGGTGGGGATCAGTACCATTGCCGTCGAGATTGGGAAGGCACGGAGGGTCGGCGCTGTTGACGATGAGTGATTGTGGAGAAGAGTATTTTGAAGCTGATTGAGAGTATTCGCACCGGCATCATCGGTGACGACAGGGCGGTCGAGGGACCGTTCGGGGTGCGGCGTGTGACGTACGCCGATTACACTGCGTCGGGCAGGTCGCTCGATTTCATCGAGGACTTCATCCGGGAAGAGGTCATGCCGTTGTATGCCAACACCCACACCGAGACCTCGACCACCGGGTTGCAGACGACCCGCTTCCGCGAGGATGCGCGCAGGACCATCCTGGAGGCGGTTCACGGTGGCGAAGACGACGTCGTCATCTTCTGCGGTTCCGGCGCCACCGGGGCCATCAACAAGTTGATCGAGATCCTCAACCTCCGACTGCCGGCGGATCTCGACACAAGGTACGGCTTTTCGACTCTCATCCCCGAGGAGGGGCGCCCGGTGGTATTCATCGGCCCTTACGAGCATCATTCGAACGAGATTTCATGGCGCGAGACGATCGCCGACGTGGTGGTCATCGACGAGGACGACGATGGTCATATCGACGAGAAGCACCTGGAACGGGAGCTCGAAGCATACCGGGATCGACCGCTCAAGATCGGCAGCTTTTCGGCCGCCTCGAACGTCACCGGAATCGTCTCCAACACTGCCGCGCTATCGACCCTGCTGCACCGGCACGGTGCGCTCGCTTTTTGGGACTTCGCGGCGGCGGCGCCCTACGTCGGTATTGACATGAACCCGTCCGGAGATGAGAACGATCCCCTCGCGTACATGGACGCCCTATTCATCTCGCCCCACAAGTTTGTCGGCGGGCCGGGCACGCCGGGGGTGTTGGTGGTCAAACGTGACCTGGTCTCCAACACAGTTCCGACGGTTCCGGGTGGTGGCACCGTGACCTACGTCAGCGCCGATGGCCACTCCTACATCACCGATCCTGCCCACCGCGAGGAGGGGGGAACGCCGGCCATCATCGAGTCTATCCGTGCCGGCCTCGTCTTCAAGCTCAAATCAGCGGTCGGCGAGTCCGCCATCGAGGAGCGCGAGCTGTCGTTTGTCCAACGCGCAATCAGTTGCTGGTCTGAACATCCACGGATCAGTATTCTCGGCAACAAGGAGGCGAAACGCCTGTCCATCGTCTCCTTTTTAATTCGGCACGACGAACATTTTCTTCACCACAACTATGTGGTGGCTCTGCTCAACGATCTCTTCGGCATCCAGGCGCGGGGCGGATGCTCGTGTGCGGGGCCGTACGGCCACCGGCTGTTGGGGATCGACATGGCGCGGTCGACGAAATTTCAGGAGGCCATCAACCACGGTTGTGAGGGCATCAAACCGGGTTGGGTTCGGGTGAATTTCAACTATTTCATTTCCGAAACGGTGTTCCAGTACATCCTCGACGCTGTGATCCTGGTCGCGAACGAGGGCTGGAAGCTGCTGCCGTACTATCACTTCGACATCGATACCGGCGTCTGGCGGCACCGCGATCACGAGCTGCGTGCGGAGTTCGGGCTGGACGATCTGAGCTTCCGCTCGGGTCAGCTCGAGTATCGGGGGCGGCACATCAGCGAACCCGAGAGCGCCCTCGGTGAGTACCTCGAGCAGGCGCGACGAATTGTCGCCGAGGCGGAGGCCGAGTTCGGGTGCGACGCCGGCACCACGGAGCTTCCGGAAGAGTTGGAGCGGCTACGATGGTTTTCCCTGCCGTGTGGGCCGTTCATTGAGACCCGCCCGTCGACGGATAGCGCCGCCGGCCGGGACCGTGTAACCCCGGACGATACTTCCACGTAGCTAGTGAGAGAACCGGCGATCTGACCCATCCGACCACGGAGCCGGCACGGGGCGAAGAAGGAGCTGGATGAGAATCGGAGAAAGCAAACTGGAGGCGGCTCGGGAGCGGATTTGGAGTCGGCCGTACAACTCGCTCGACCCGGTGGTGATGAGTCTCGAGGAAGAACACGCTCCGTTGCGCCGGCGAGCCATTCGACTCGGGATCGCAGCCGCGATCGTCGCCCACGTCGTCCTCTTCTTCATCGTCTTTCCGTCGTACTACGAGGAAAAGATCCTCAAGGTGGGCAGCACCCCGCGGGTGTATAAGCTCAGGTCGGTCAAATTCCAGCAGCCCCCCAAACCCAAGATCCAGCGCACGGTGAGTAAACCGAAAGCGCGTGCCGTCCCGGTGCCGGATGCGACGCCAGATGATCCGGAGCCAATTGCCCGCGAGGAGAGCATCGACGTTTCCGACCTCGACTTCCCGGAGGTTGGAGACTCGGTCGTGATTCCGGACGGTCCGGCAGGGCCGGCCATCGGGCCGATGCAGATCAGCGGCAACGTGTTGGCGCCGGTGCGCATCTACTCTCCGGATCCCCACTACCCGGAGGAGGCCCGCCATGCCAGGGTGCAGGGGGTCGTCATCCTGCAGACCATCATCAACACCGACGGTAACGTGACCGACGTCAAGGTGCTCAAAGGGCTCCCCTCGGGTCTCACCGAGGCCGCCGTTGCAGCGGTGTCGTCGTGGCGTTTCAAACCAGCCACCCTCGAGGGCAGACCGGTAGCGGTTTATTATCTGGTGACGGTTAGCTTTTCCGTGCAGTGAGCAAGACGTTAAAATGTTACACGTTACAACGTTAAACGTTAAACGTTCCAACGTGTAACGTTCTAACGATCCGCAATTGCCTGTTGGCCGCCACGAAGAATCTTGTCAGCGCCGTAATCCTGCCCTTCGCACACCTCATCCGTCCTCCAATGTGAGAAGTGAAGGGAGGTCCTTATGAAACAGGACGACCGGATCTTTGCAATCGTCGGTGGGTGCGTGGTGTCGGCCGTGGCCCTGGTTGCGGCGGTGGTGTGGCTCGGCTCGGGTATCACCGTCGAAGCTCCGCAGCGCGCCACGGTGGTGGTGGCGGAGCTGCAGGCGCCGGCCCCGGTGACCTCCCCCGCATCGATCTCGCCGCATTCCGGTGCTGGGTTCCCGTCCGAGACCGACGATGCCCTGGTGCGCACCGCGATATCGGGGCTCTCGTCCCACCCGGAGCTTGCCTCCTACCTCGTGAACGATCGCTTGCTGCGCCGCTTCGTTGGCGCCGTGGATGCGATCGCAGGAGGCTACAGCCCCCGTGACGAGATCGAGTTCATGAAGCCATCACGACCCTTCGTGGTGCGCGAGGACGAGGGTCTGTTGGTGGTGGCGCCCAGCAGCTACCGTCGTTACGACCTGGCGGCCGAGGCCTTCGCCTCGATCGACGTCGACGATGGGGTCGAGCTCTACAGGCGATTCGGGCCGCGACTCGAGGAGATCTACCACGATATCGCCTGGGCCGAGAGCGGTTTCGACGATCGTCTCCGCGAAGCGATCGATCATCTGGTCGAGGTGGAGGTGCCTTCGAGCCAGATCGAGGTCGAACAGCGCGCGATCGTCTACGCCTATGCCAAGGACGGTCTCGAGCGGCTCAGCGGCGCCCAGAAGCAGCTCCTGCGGATGGGGCCGGGCAATGCGCGCGCGGTCCAGACCAAGCTCAGAGAGCTTCGCACAGCATTCGGCTGGCCGGAGGAAGTCCTGGTGCCCGTGGCCGCACCGCCCGCAGAACCCGCAGTGATGAGCGCCGACGTGTCGGTCATGCCGCCAGCAGACCCGAGCGAGGAGAAGGCCGGCACGGCCACCGCCCCGTAACCTGAAATCGTTGATGGCGGCAGGCGAGACGCCTGCCCCACGATTCGGCCATGAAGGTCGACGCTGTCCTTGTGGGGCAGGCGTCCCGCCTGCCATACGGTTGGGTGGTATTTCCGGAATCGAAAATCCGAAATTCCGTGGAGCCGGCGGGCGGCTGACATTCCTAATTCCTAATTCCTAATTCCTAATTCTGCAATCATCCGCCACACCGCGACCCACGTCGGCAGCGTGACCGTGCAGGCGAGGTAGGAGAAGAACATGGCGCTTCCGACCCGCTGTTCGTCGCCGCCGTAGGTTCTGACCTGGAGGACAATTGCGACGGCGGGCGCTGCGGCGGCCTCGATGATGAAGAACTCGGCAAGGAGGGGATTGATGGCGTGGAGATGGGTCAGATGCAGCGCGAGGGCCGTTAGCGCGGGCAGGGCCAGTAGCTTGACCGACATCGCTCGCACAGCATCCGGAAAGCACGCCCGGAGGTTGAAGTCGATGCTGCCGAGGACGGCGCCGAGAACCAGGGCGGCTACGGGGACGGCCGCCGTGCCGAGGAGATCGATGGCCCCGAGAACCGGTTTGGGGAGCAGTTTACCGGCGCCGCTCAGAGCGACGGTGATGGCGGCAAGGTTGGCGAGTAGGGGAGGAGTGACGAGATCGCGCCAGCCCGGTCTCGCGCCCGCGTCGCCGGTGATCAGGACCTTGCCCAGGCTCCACAGAATCGGGTTGTAACCGAGGATGAACAGGAAGACGTACACTGCGAAGGTATCGAAATTTTCGGGGAACAGCGCCAGCCCGATCGGCAACACGAGGTAGCCGGCGTTTTGCATCCCCGCAACCGGCAGCATGAATCGTTTCTCGGGGAGCTGGCCGGCGAACACCACGGCGCCAAGTCCCGTGCCCACCAGCGCCATGACGACGCCGGCCAGCGGCAGCGCCCACCAACCGGGTTGTTCGCCGGGGTTGAGTGTTTGCACGATCTTGGCAAAGATGAGGCAGGGAAGGAAGATGTTGACGGTGGCGCCGGAGAGGCCGTCGATGTGTTTCTGGCTGATCACTCCCCGGCGCACCATGACCCCGGAGGCAAAGATGATCAGGAAGATGACCGTCACCGCCGAAACCGTTCCCGAAAAAGCGACTGTGAATGCTTCGATCATGCCATCGTATTATGCCAGGGCATCGATCTGATCGAAACGAAACAGGCGGGCGGGGCGTGCGTATCTCTGATCAGCGCTGTTCGGAAGGGGGGAGCCATGAGATTCCGGCACTGCGTTTCAGCTCGGTGGGTGCGGCACGCAGTTGTGCTTGCAGCGTTGTTGGTGCCACTGGCCGCCGTTGCCCAGGAATCGGTCAAGGTCCAGGCGACCCAGCGCTCCTTCAACGACGCCTATCGCCAGGAGGACTGGGAGCGGGCGATCGACCTCGGTCTCGAGCTCGTGACGATGTTGCCCAACCGGCCGCCTTTGCAGTACAACCTGGCCTGCGTCTATGCGTTGAGCGGCGACGGCGACTCGGCCCTTCATTGGCTCGGCCGGGCCGCGGCGAGCGGGTTTTCGGAGCTCGCCTTGCTGGATCAGGATTCCGATCTCGAGATCGTGCACGATCGGCGTGGGTATGCGAGCGTCCGCGCGGCGGTTGCGGACAATCAGCACCGACGACGGCAGGAGGTCCGCCGGATCGCATCCGGCTCACCGCCGCTGATCGTCGTGCCCGAGGGTGTCGATCCGGACCAACCCGCGCCGCTGATCATCGCCCTCCACGGTTACGGTGACCACGCCGAGAACTACCCGAAGTTGTGGGGCGGCGCGGCGGAGCGGATGGGAGCGATCCTCGCCGTTCCGTTCGGTACCCAGAAGGTCGGGGACGGTCGTGGATGGGAGGGCGTGGACGAGGCGGATGCCGTCCTCGAGCTGATCCTCGAACAGGTGAAAGATCGCTACGAGGTGGACGATGAACAGATCGTCCTGACGGGGTTCTCACAGGGCGGGTTCATGGCGATGGCGCTCGGTGTCCGCCACCGGGGTCTCTTCGCCGGTGTGATTCCGATGGCCTGTGGGTACATCCCGGAGATCGACCTGCCTCCAGCCGCATCCGACGGCGACCCGCGTTACTACTTCCTGGTCGGCGCACGCGACCCGGCGGTGGACGAGGTGCGGCGGGCGGCCGGGGACTTCAATGCGGCCGGCTATGAGGTCAAGCTGCGGGTCGTTTCAGGCACCGGACACGCCTTCCCACGAGCCACCAGGCAGGAGCTCGGCAAGGCGTTGCGCTTTGTGCTGAATCGGTAGCCTGTATCTTTCACGATCTTGCTGCGCGAAGTAGTGAGAAATGCTCCACGAGCCGAGACCGGCTCGATTCACCAGAGTGCGGAGTGCGATCGAGCGCCGAAGGCGCGATAGAATCATTGCCTGGGGCTCACGCCCCGGGCTATGGATATGTCGCCGCTTCGCGGCTCGCGGATTGAGAATATGGGGCCCGGGCTAACAGCTGCCGCCGGATTAAAACTGATGGCCGATCGAGAAGTACACCCGGTCCCGGCCGCCCTCGGAGTGCCCGTAGCCGATGAAGATTGGCCCGATGAAGGTGTCGGCGCCGACGAAGAGACTCCACGCGTTCTGTAGGCTGTCCCAGGTGAGCGGCTCGTCCTCGAAGTAGGCGTTTCCGGCCTCAATGCTGCCACCTGCGTAGATGAGAACCTGCATCCCGACGACGTTGAAATTCACGAGGCGGCGGTAGGCGACGAGTCTTGCCAGCATTACCCTCTCGCCAAACAGCTCCTTCTCACCGAGCCCGGAGAGTCGGCCGAAACCACCGACGAAGAAGAGATCGAAGAAGCTCTCCGCGGGTTCGAGATTGTCGCCGTATTCGATATAGGGGAGGATCGTGTACTCGCCAAAGCTCTGGGCGTAGGAGGCCGAGCCCCAGATTCTCTCGAATTCGGTCTCCGCCCCCAGGGTCTCCGAGGAGACGGTGTACAAGATCTTGACGTCGGCGCCGGAGCGCGGAAAGACCACCGAGTCCTCGGTGTCGATGCGGAAGCTCAAGGTGCCCCCGCCGCGGCGCTCGCTGCCGGATTCGAAATCGGGGTCGCCGATGAGCGGTTTGCCGCGGACATCTGACGTGAAGGCACCGAGCCGGAGCTCGCCCCACTTGCCGAGCACCCGCCCGGCCGCAAGCCGGGCCTCAGCGGTCCGGAACTCGTACTCGGCGACCGCTTTCCCCTCGAACCAGATCTTTTGCGTTCCGCGCAGGTACTCGGCAGACGGCGCAACAAACCACCGCATCTTCCAATCCAGGGGTTGGTAGAACTCGCTCGCAATGCCGCCGACAGTGCCGATCTCGAAAAAAGTCTCCCACTCGCCGCCGCGGCGGTTGACCGGTAGGAGCTGGTGGCGGACCGTGAGCGCGTAGCCGTCGTCGCCGCTGAAGTCGTCAAAAAAGCCGACCCCAAACTTCAACGATCCTCGCCCCCATTTCGGTGGTGGGGTGGAGACGACGAGCTCCTTGCTGTCCTCGGCCTCCTCGATGTGGAAGCCGATATTACCAAAGTAGCGGGTGCTGTGCAGCTCGAGAAGGGCGGAGATCAGGGTGCTGGCGTCGAAGTTTTCGGGTACGTCCAGGGTGAGTGCATCGCGCACCAGGCGGTCGCCGACGTGGCTGGTGTTGTCGATTCGCACGTTCTCGATCGTCCTCTCCCCGTTTGGTGTAGCTCGGGGCCGGGAGGAGAACTCGGCCCAGCGCTGATCGCCGGCGGCGAAGCGGCGCAGCGAGTCGGCATCACGGCGCGCGGTCTCCTCTCCAATCTCAGCCGCCTCGTGGGCGCGGTCGAAGGAGATGAACGAGATGTCGCCGAGCTCAGGTCGGATCAGCAGGTCGCCGGGCCCGAGCAGCGCGACATCGCGATCGCGGTTGCTCACCGTGAGCAGGCTGTTGAGGTGTTGGTAGATCTGGAGGAACGAGCCGAGCTCCTCGTCCTCCGATATGAGCGGGCTCGAGATGTCGACCGCGATGATGTGCTGGGCACCGAGATCCTTCGCGATGCCGATCGGGAGATTGGCGGCAATGCCGCCGTCTACCAGCTCGCGGCCGTCGAGCATGACTGGGGGCAGGGCGCCGGGAACCGACATCGAAGCTCGCATCGCCTGGGCGAGGTTGCCAGACGAGATCACGACCGCCTCGCCGGTGGCGATGTCGGCCGCCACCGCGCGGAAGGGGATCGGTAGCCGGTCGAAGTCTGTGGTGGTAACGGCCATGGACTCGACTGCGCTCAGCACAAGGTTGAGCTTTTGCCCTTGGATGACCCCCGACGGCATGGTTGGTTTGAGACCGTTGAAGTGGAGTTGACCGTCGATCATCACCGGCCGATTATCCTGCTTGCGCCGGAAGCTGTGTTCCGTGCGCGGTACGCTGTCGGTGAAGATTCCATCCCAGTCGATGGATTTCACGACCTCCTCGATTTCGTCCGGCGACCAACCGGAGGCATACATCCCGCCGACGATCGAGCCCATGCTCGTGCTGACGATGAGATCAGGCGCGATGTGGAGCTCCTCGAGCACCCGCAGCACCCCGATGTGCGCGAACCCCCGGGCGCCGCCTCCGGAAAGAACGAGCACCACCTTGGGGTGATCTTGCGGCGGCCTCTGTATCTCCTGGGCCGCGGGGGCGCCGGCTATCAGCATGACAACCACGATCAGAGCGAGACGACGGAAAAAACCTTGGACCACGATCACCCCCCGGTTTCCAGATGTGCTCTCGTATCTGCCCGTTTTCAGAAAGGATTCTATCAGGGCGCGTCGGGTCGCCATCGCGCCATTTGCTCGAGTTCGAAGACCGTTTGATTACCGTTGACGATCTTCATCTGGACCGGCGCGCCGGGAAGAGAGGGGACGAAGAAGTACTCCTCCACCGCGCCGCCGTCGCCCGCCACCCGGTAGAGCCAGCCGTCATAGGTGCCGAGGCCGGTCGAGCGGGTGACCCACTCGCGGGCGGCAATCGCCGCCGGAAAGCTGGCGTGGTCACGGAGCTCGACCCAGGTTGCACGCCGAACCGCCGATTCCAAAACGTCGTTGTCCTCGTCGAGGGTGGCGTACTCGATCTCGGCGCCCTCATCATCGGCCGAAAGCACCGTCCATCGCTCGACGCCGGCACCCTCCGGTGTGGTTCTCCGGATCAGCAGGCGGAAGCCCGTGACCCACTCGTCGCGGATCTCGTCGGCTGTGAACGGCCGCCTCACGAGGGACGGGTCATCAGGCTCGAGGTCTGGGGCGGGCGCGGTGGTCGCGGCGGCGTCGAGGGCGTCGCCCGTCCCGGGACTATCGGCGGGGCCTTCACCACCGCCGCATCCGAGTGTCATCAGGAATAGGATCACGATGAACTCTGCCGTGTGGCGCGTCATTATTGCCTCCCGATTCTGCGGGAATTCTAACCTACCGGCCGCGACGACTTTTCCGGAGCCGCGAAGCGGCGACAGACAGCTGCAACTTCGAGGGTGGTGTATCGTATTGATATTGCTGTTCAAAAACGACGAGAGAGGAGCTGAAAATGTCGGAAGTAGGAAAAAAAGGACGATTCGTATGGTACGACCTGATGACCAGTGACCCAAAGGCTGCCGAAGATTTTTACGGCAAGCTCATCGGTTGGGGTACACAGGCATTTGACGCCGGGGACAACCCGTACACGATGTGGACCAACAAGGAGATTCCCTTTGGCGGCGTGATGGAGCTGCCCGAGGAGGCCCGCGCGGCCGGTGCGCCGCCGAACTGGATCGGGTATGTGGCGGTCGAGAACGTCGACGCCATCGCCGAGGAGACCGTTCGTCTGGAGGGAAGCATCTTGCATCCTCCGACCTCGATCGAGGGTGCGGGCCGCTTTGCGGTGTTGGCCGATCCCCAGGGCGCCGTCTTTGCCGTCTACGCCCATTCCGGTGAGGAGGAGGGTCCGTCGGGGCCGCCGCAGGTGGGGCAGTTCTCGTGGAACGAGCTTGCCTCCTCCGACTACAAGAAAGCGCTTTCGTTCTACTCGGACCTTTTCGGTTGGACGCCGCAGGACGCGATGGACATGGGCGAGGCGGGCATCTACCAGCTCTACGGACTCGGTGATCCACCGATGGGCGGCATGTTCAACAAACCCGACGAGATGCCCGGCCCGCCGATGTGGCTGTACTACATCTCGGTCGATGACGTAAGATCTGCAGTCGCCAAGGTGAAGGAAATGGGTGGACAGGTCGTGAACGGACCCATGGAGGTGCCGGGTGGCGATCTCATCGCCCAGTGTCTCGATCCGCAGGGCGCGCTGTTCGCGCTGCACTCAACCCCACCATCGAGCTGACGCTACGGCTGAGTGCCGTGCGACAATTGCCGTGTGCCCCGCCACAATTGGTGTGTAGTATCGAGGGCGCCGAGGCGCCTTCCCGCC
>CAYPBC010000034.1:0-11206 GCA_964408845.1 uncultured Thermoanaerobaculia bacterium | reverse complement strand
GGGTCTCGGCGGGATCCTGCCAAGCCAGGGAGATTACTTCCAGGCCACCAAGGGCCTTGCCCACGGCGATTTCCGGGTCCTCGTGCTGGCGCCGTGGTCGATTCAGGAGGCGGCCGATCTGGTGCAGGACGCCTTCGACCTCGCCGACTACTACCGCAACCCGGTCATGGTCCTCGGTGACGGCCTCATCGGCCAGATGATGGAGCCTGTCGAATTCTCAGAGGGCCGCGAACCGGTCAAGGAACTTACGCCCAAGACCTGGGCGACCACCGGTTGTGACGGCAGCCGGCCGACCAATGTCATCAACTCGCTCTTCCTCGACCCCAACGAGCTCGAGCGACACAACTTCAAGCTCGCCGAGAAGTTCGACACCATGGTCCGTGACGAGATTCGATTCACGACCTACGGCGCCGACGAGGACTACGACATCCTCATCGTCGCCTACGGCACCGTCGCGCGGGTCTGTTCGACCGCGATTGACGAGCTCCGGCAGGAGGGGATCGCGGTCGCCATGGTGCGGCCGATCACGCTCTTCCCCTACCCCTACGAGGCGGTGCGGGAGGCGGCGCTTAAGGCCAACTCGGTATTGGTGGTCGAGCTCTCGTCGGGACAGATGATCGAGGATGTCGCGCTCGCCCTGGCCCGCAGCCGCCCCATTCATTTTCTCAACCGGATGGGGGGGATTCTGGTATCGCCCGACGAGGTGGTCGCCAAGATCAAGGCGATCCTCGACGGCAGCTCGGAGGAGGTGCACATTGGCTGAGACTGTCTTTGCCCGTCCGTTGGCCCAGGCCGACGTCAGCACCCACTACTGTCCCGGCTGCACCCACGGTTTGATCCATCGTCTGGTGGCCGAGGTGATCGACGAGCTCGGGGTCCGCGAACGCACCGTGGGCATCGCCCCGGTTGGCTGCGCGGTGCTCGCCTACAACTATTTCAACACCGATTTCCACGAGGCCTCACACGGGCGTGCGCCCGCGGTGGCGACCGGCATCAAGCGTGCGCGCCCGGATCTCATCGTCTTTTCCTACCAGGGGGACGGCGACCTCGCCTCCATCGGCATGGCCGAGATCGTCCACTGCGCCAACCGCGGCGAGAAGGTCACGGTGGTCTTCGTCAACAACGCGATATACGGCATGACCGGCGGCCAGATGGCGCCGACCACAATGCCCGGCCAGGTGGCCACGACCTGCCAGCTGGGGAGGGACGTGGAGCTCGCCGGCCATCCGATCCGCGTCGCCGAGCTCATCGCGACCCTGAGAACCCCGGCCTTTGTCGCCCGCGCTACGGTTCACAACCCGTTGGTGGCGGTGCACGCCAAGGAGATGCTGCGACGCGCCTTTCAGTACCAGGTTGCGGAGACATGCTTCTCGCTCGTGGAAATCCTCTCCACCTGCCCGACCAACTGGGGCATTCCACCGGTGGAGTCGACGTCGTGGCTGGAGAAGAACATGCTCCCGTACTACCCGGTTGGGATCTTCAAAACCCCGGACGGCGGCAGCCGGGAGTCGAAACCGCTCGTCGATTGATTGGAGGGGTCATGCAGCGCGACGTGATCATGGCCGGATTCGGAGGACAAGGGATCCTCCTGATCGGGAAGATGCTGGCCTATGCCGGTATGCACGAGGGCAAAGAGGTGTCGTGGTTGCCCTCGTACGGTCCCGAAATGCGCGGCGGGACCTGCAACTGCACGGTGGTGGTCTCGGACAAGCCGGTGGGGTCGCCGGTGATCCGCTCGCCGCGGGCGGTGGTCGCCATGAACCTGCCGTCGCTCGAGAAATTCGAGCCAGACGTCCGTTCAGGAGGGCTGTTGCTGATCAACTCTTCGCTCATCGACCGCGGCGCGGAAAGGGATGATCTGACGGTCATCGAAGTGCCGGCAAACGAGATGGCGACTGAGCTCGGCAACCCACGCGGCGCCAACATGGTTGCCCTCGGCGCGTATCTCGGCGCCACCGACGCGGTAGCGCTCGAGGAGATCGAAAATGTGATCAGGGAAACCTTCGCCGCCAAACCGGGGGTGATCGAAGTCAACATCGAGGCGCTGCACAAGGGCTACGAGCTCGGTGCGGTCGCCAAGGACACGATGGCGGAGGCTTGATGGCAGAAACTCCGTGTTCCGACCTCCGCATGACTGCGGAAATCCTCGGCGGGTATCCGCCCGGGGAGCCGGCGCTGATCCAGGTCCTGCAGGACGTGCATCGCGCATACAATTACCTGCCCTGCGACGTTCTAGAACGGGTGGCCGAAGCTCTCGACGTGCCGCTGGCCAAGGTTTTCTCGGTCTCGACCTTCTACAAGGCGTTTTCGCTCGAGCCGCAGGGCGACACCATCGTCAAGGTGTGCACGGGCACCGCCTGCCACATCCGGGGTGCCGGCCAGCTGGTGGAGGAGGTCGAACGCCAGCTAGGCATCGGTCCCGGCGAGACCACCGAGGACCTCAGTTTCACAGTCAAGACGGTGAACTGCGTCGGCGCCTGCGCCATGGCGCCGGTGGTGATCGTCGGTGACAGATACTGGGGTAGCGCCAAGCCCACCCGCGTCAAGAAGTACCTGGCCGAGGAGGGCGACGATGAGAATTGAGTCCAAGGACCAGTTCGAGACGTTGCGCGCCCAGGCCAGGGAGAGCAACGCGAGCCGGACGCAGCAGGTACTCGTGTGCTGCGGGACCGGCTGCCTCGCGTGGGGATCGAAGAAGGTCGCCGAAGCCTTCGCCGCGGAGATCGCCAAGCGCAGTATCGACGCCACCGTGGACCTCTTCGTCAAGTCGACCGGCTGCCACGGCTTCTGCGAGCGGGGGCCGCTGGTCGCGTTGCAGCCGTCCGGGATCCTTTACACCAAGGTCAAACCGAACAGGGTCGAGGAGATCGTCGAGAAGACCCTGATCGGCGGCGAGGTCATTCCAAACCTCCTCTACAAAGAGCCGGTCAGCGGCGAACGGATCGCCCAGTACAACGAGATCCCGTTCTACAAGAACCAGGTGCGGGTGGCGATGCGGAACATTGGTCGCATCGACCCCACAAGCATCCTCGACGCCATCGCCGAGGGCGCCTACTCGGGGCTGGCCAAGGCCCTCCACGAGATGACCCCGGACGAGGTCATCGACGAGGTCGAGCGCTCCGGCCAGCGTGGCCGCGGCGGGGCCGGATTTGCGACCGCCCGCAAGTGGCGCTCGTGCAAGGCGGCGCCCGGAGACCGCCGCTTCGTGCTGTGCAACGGCGATGAGGGCGACCCGGGCGCCTTCAAGGACCGCTCGATCATGGAGGGCGACCCACACTCCGTGATCGAGGGCATGATCATCGGCGCCTACGCCCTCGGCGCCCACGAGGGCTGGCTCTATGTCCGTGACGAGTACCCGTTGGCTGTGGTCAATCTCGGGATCGCCATCGCCGAGGCCCGCAAGTACGGCCTCCTCGGTGAGGACGTCTTGGGCTCGGGCTTCGACTTCGACATCAAGATCTCGCGCGGTGGCGGCGCCTTCGTGTGCGGCGAGTCGTCGGCGCTGATGCGCTCGCTCGAGGGCAAGACTGGCGAACCCCGTGCCAAGTACTTGCATTCGACCGAGAAGGGGCTCTTCGATCTGCCGACGGTGCTCAACAATGTCGAGACATGGGCCGGGATCGGCGCCATCATCGACCGCGGCGGCGAGTGGTTCGCCTCGATGGGGACCGAGAGGTCGAAGGGGACCAAGGCCTTCTCGCTTGTCGGCAAAGTCAAGAACACCGGCCTCATCGAGCTGCCGATGGGCACGACGCTGCGCCATATCATCTACGACATCGGCGGTGGAATCCTCAACGACCGCCCATTCAAGGCGGTGCAGACCGGCGGGCCGTCGGGCGGCTGCGTTCCGGAAGAGCTTCTGGACCTTCCGGTCGACTACGAGGCGCTGACCGAGGCCGGTTCGATGATGGGCTCGGGCGGCATGATCGTCATGGACGACCGCACCTGCATGGTGGATGTGGCGCGCTTTTTCCTCGCCTTCCTCGAGGAGGAGAGCTGCGGCAAGTGCACGCCGTGCCGCGAGGGCCTCCACCAGATGGTCCAGATCTACGACCGGCTGATCGCGGGCGATGGGGTCGAGGGCGACATCGAGCTCATCGAGCGGCTGGCCACGGCGATGAAGCTCGGCAGCCTGTGCGAGCTCGGGAAATCCGCGCCCAATCCGGTGCTGTCGACGCTCAGATACTTCCGCGCCGAGTACGAGGCCCACATCGTCGACAAGGCCTGCCCGGCCGGCATCTGCCGAGACCTCACGGCGTATGAGATCATCGAGGACGAGTGCGACGGCTGCCACGCCTGCTTCAAGGCCTGCCCGGTAGATGCCATCGAGGGGGTCGTGAAGGAGCTGCACCTCATCCACCAGGACGCGTGCATCTCGTGCGGCGCATGCTTCGACGTCTGTCCGACGAACGCGATCAGGACATTTCCCAAGGTTGAATTGACGTGAAGGTGCCAGGAGAAACAATGTTAACGATTTTCAATAAGAGCGAAGCAACGTCGGTCCGCGGTCGCGAGAAGATCGTTAACATTGTTTCTCCTGGCACCTACGAGGAGGTGTGATGCCGACGCTGAAGATCAACGGGCGCCGGGTGACGGTCTCGGAGGACGCCACCATCCTCGACGCCGCGCGCGCTGCCGGGGTGGAGGTGCCGACGCTGTGCAACTTTGACGGACTCGAGCCGTGGGGCGGCTGCCGGCTGTGCGTGGTCGACATGTCGCAGGCCGGCTGGGATGACGACTGGTTCAAGGTCGTCACCGCCTGCAACCACCCGGTGGAGGAAGGGATGACGGTTGTGACCGATTCAGCGCGGATCATCGAGACCCGCCGGGTGGTCCTCGACCTCCTGCTCGCGCGCTGCCCGGAGGCGCGGCTGATCCAGGAATTGGCCCGTGAGCACGGTATCGAGCAGACCTCCTTCGAGCCCAACCCTGAGCCCGACGATTGCATCCTGTGCGGCCTCTGCACCAGGGTCTGCGACCACATCGGGGTGTCGGCAATCTCCAGCACCAACCGCGGCTGGGGCCGCGAGATCGCTCCGCCCTTTCACCAACCCCCGCCGGACTGCATCGGTTGTCTGGCCTGCGCCGAGATCTGCCCCACAGACTGCATCCCATACGAGACCTCGAACAGTCGTCGCAAGATCTGGGGCAAGGAGTTCGAGATGCTGCGCGATCCGAAGACGGGCGAGGCGGTGATCACCAAGGAGCAGGCCGAACACTTCGCCGGGCGCAGCGGCGTGCCGATCAAGTACTTCGAAACCTCGGACAGGAGCAAGCGGCGGCAAATGGCGAGCACGTTTCGGAAGCTGCAGGTGGTCAAATGAAGAGAGGGTGCCAGGTCAGACGATTCCGACGATCTTGCCACCGCGGTCGGAACAATGGACGACATGTCCAAGATCGTCGGAATCGTCTGACCTGGCACCCGCGTGGGAGATGCGTATGATCTACAAGGTGTCCGTGGAACGCTGCATCGCCTGCGGCAAGTGCGAGCTGGCTTGCGCCTTCGCGCACGGCTCGGAGGGACGGCCGGCGGCGACCCGCATCAACATTCACCGCCGCGGGCCCGAGCTCGGCACGCCGGTGGTCTGCTTCCAGTGCGACGACGCGGCCTGCGTCGCGGTGTGCCCAACCGAGGCGCTGGTGCGCAACCCTGAAACCGGCGCCATTGACATGGTGCGTTCACGCTGTATTTCGTGCCGCATGTGCGTTGCCGCCTGCCCCTTCGGCAACATGCTGTGGGATGAGACCTACCACTGTGTCCAGAAGTGCGACCTCTGTGGCGGTGATCCGCGCTGCGTGCCCTTCTGCCCCACCGGCGCCATCGCCTGGGTACCGGTCGAGGAGGCCACGATCCGGCCGGAGCCGTTGGACCGGGAGGCTCTTGAAGTTACATGAGGGTGCCAGGTCAGACGATTCCGACGATTCTGCGGAGTATTCGTCCATTGTTCGAGCAGCCATGGAAGAATCGTCGGAATCGTCTGACCTGGCACCCCCTTGGAGGCTAAATTGAAAGATGACATTCGCGAGATTCTGCGCAAGGCCTACCAGATCGAGGTTGACGGATACACCTTCTACTCGATGGCCGCCGACCGCGCGACCAAGCCCGCGGTGCAGGAGCTCTTCGACAAGCTCGCCCGCGATGAGGTTCAGCACAAGGCCTACCTGCAGACCGTGATCGGTTCATACGAGGAGAAGGGCATTGCGGCCTTCAACGTCCACCTTCGCGACCCCGACCTCAAGACCTTCACCTCGACCATCTTCACCGACAGCTTCAAGCAGCAGGCCGAGGGGACCGACTTCGAGCTCGGGGTGCTGTCCGTCGGCATGACGTTGGAGACCAACGCCATCCAGTACTTCTCGACGGCCGCCGAGAACACCTCCGAGCGTGAGGTGCGCGAGTTTTACGAATTCCTGGCCGACTGGGAGCGCCAGCACCTCGAGACCCTGCAGGGCCTCTACCACGGTGTCCGCCAAGACTTCTGGGCTGAGGGTGGGTTTTCACCGTATTAAATCGCCGTGGCAAGATCGTCGGAATCGTCGACCTGGCACCCCCGAGGGGAGGAATCATGGATCTGATGCAACAGTTCGAGGCCACAATCGAGAAGGCAAAGTCGTTGTCCACACAGTCCAACGAGACGCTTCTCGAGCTCTACAGCCTCTACAAGCAGGCCACCGAAGGCGACGTGCAGGGTGAGGCGCCGTCGGGCTTCGATTTCCGCGCCGCCGCCAAGTATGCCGCGTGGGAGAAGCGACGCGGGATGACGGCCGACGAGGCCATGCAGGCCTACATCGATCTGGTCGATGGGCTGGGGTGAGAATTCTCAATTCTTAATTCTCAATTCTTAATGAACGCGTCCCGCCTGTTCGATTCGGGAGAGGGCGGGCGGAAATTCAAAATTCAAAATTGAGAATTGTTGCTCCGTCAGGAGCAACCTGTGGTTCCCCCACACGAATCGCATTTCAAGCACGTGCCGTTGCGCACCAGGGTCAGCGAGCCGCATTCGGGGCAAGGGTCGCCCTCGTAGCCCATGTAGCGGGCCTTCTGCGTGGCCGCCTCGCTCTGGCTGAGCGCGGCACGGCCGGTGGCGACCGACGCCGAGTCGGCGATTGGCTCGGCGCCGCTCTGACCGACTGCGATCGGGTGGACCTTGGCCATGTCGTCCTCGCTTGGCGGCAGCTTGTGCTGGTCGGAACCGGTACCGACTGCGTCGTGCCGAAGGTCCTCAAGCGAAACCTGGGCGAGGTCATCGCGATCGAGATAGGTGATCGCGAGCTCGCGGAAGATGTAGTCGATGACCGAGGTCGCCATTTTGATGCGGTCGTGGCCGCCGACCATTCCCGACGGCTCGAAGCGGGTAAAGACGAAGGCGTCGACGAATTCCTCGAGCGGTACGCCGTACTGGAGGCCGAGTGAGACGGCGATTGCAAAGCAGTTCATCAGCGATCGGAAGGCCGCACCCTCACGGTGCATGTCGAGGAAGATTTCGCCCACCGTGCCGTTTTCATACTCGCCGGTGCGGATGTAGACCTTGTGGCCGCCCACCGAGGCCTTCTGGGTGAAGCCTCCGCGGCGCCCGGGGAGGCGGTTTCGGCGCGCCTGGTAGCGGATCACGACCCGTTCGGCCATCGACTCGGCGATCTTGGCCGGGTCACCAGAGGCCACCGCCTCGGCCAGCGCCTCCTCCTCCTCGGCTTCCATGGCGATGCCCAGAGGCTGGCTGAGCTTGGAGCCGTCGCGGTATAGCGCCACCGCCTTGAGCATTTTCTGCCAGGCCAGGTAGTAGGCCCGTTTGATGTCGTCGAGGCTGGCCTCGGCCGGCATGTTGATGGTCTTGGAGATAGCGCCCGAAATGAACGGTTGCGCCGCGGCCATCATCAGAATGTGGCCCTCGTAGCGGATGCAGCGCGTGCCGCGTTTGCCGCAGCGGTTTGCGCAGTCGAAGACCGCCAGGTGCTTGTCGTTGAGGTGAGGCGCGCCCTCCATCGTCATCGTGCCGCAGGCCCAGGTGTTAGCCTCCTCGATCTCCTCGGTGGTGAAGCCGAGTCGTGCCAGGACATCGAGGCTCCAGTCGGCGAGCTCCTCGTCGGTGAACTCGAGCCGGCGGAGGAAGTCCTCCCCGAGAACATGCGGCGCAAAGGCGTTGCCGATCTCGAACGACACCGGCAGCGCCTGTTCCATCTTCGCGATGACCTCATCGGTGAAGCCCTTGCCGCGGAGAGCCTCGGCGTTGATCGCCGGGCAACCGTCGAGCGTGCCGTGGCCGGTCGTGTAGGCGACGGTGTCCTCGATCTGCTCGGCCGAGTACCCAAGGGTTTTGAGGGCTGCCGGGATACCCTGGTTGATGATCTTGAAGTAACCGCCGCCGGCCAGCTTCTTGAACTTGACCAGAGCGAAGTCGGGCTCGATGCCGGTGGTGTCGCAGTCCATCAGCAGGCCGATCGTCCCGGTCGGCGCGAGACAGGTGGTCTGCGCGTTGCGGAACCCGTGCTCGGTGCCGAGCTCGATGGCCCGGTTCCACACGTCGCGGGCTGCGGCGATGAGGTCCGGCGGGGTGGTGTCCGCCGACAGCCCGTCGGGCCTGATCGTCAGACCCTCGTACATCTCCGCCGGTGCGTCGTACGCCGCGCGGCGGTGGTTGCCGATCACCCGCAGCATGCTCTTGCGGTTTTCTTCGAATCCGGGGAAGGCGCCGAGCTCGGCCGCCATCTCGGCGGACGTGGTGTAGGCCTCGCCGGTCATGATTGAGGTGATCGCGCCACAGATCGAGCGCCCCTCTTCGGAATCGTAGGGAATCCCCAGCCGCATCAGCAGCGAGCCGATGTTGGCAAAGCCGAGGCCGAGTGTGCGATAGCGGTAGCTGAGCTCGGCGATCCGGCGGCTCGGGAACGAGGCCATCAGCACCGAGATCTCGAGCACGATCGTCCACAGGCGCGCGGCGTGACGGAAGAGGTCGATGTCGAAGTGGCCGTCGTCCCCGAGGAACCGCACCAGATTCAGCGACGCCAGGTTGCACGCGGTGTCGTCGAGGAACATGTACTCCGAGCATGGGTTGGAGGCGTTGATGCGGCCGCTCGCCGGGCAGGTGTGCCACTCGTTGATGGTGTCATCGTACTGCAGGCCCGGGTCGGCGCACTCCCACGCAGCGTGGGTGATGTCGCTCCATAGCTTGGCGGCGGGGACCTTCTTCGTGACCTCGCCGTCGGTACGGCTGAGAAGGGTCCAATCGCGATTGACCTCGAGGGCGTCGAAGAAGGCGTTGGGCACCCGCACGCTGTTATTGGCGTTCTGCCCGGACACGGTGTAGTAGGCGGCCGAATCCCAGTCGGTGTCGTACTCCTCGACCGGATAGGTGTGCTCACCCTGCGCGGCAAGCTGGAGCACCCGCTGGATGGAACCGTCGGGCACTCCCTGGCGACGAGCGGCCACGATGCACGCGCGCAACTCCGGGTTGGCGGAGAGATCGACGACCGACTCCTCTGAGCCATCCGGAAAGCACGCGTCCATGATCTTCTGGAGCTGCCGGCGGAGAAGACGAGAACCGGCGACCAGGGCCGCCACCTTGCGCTCCTCGACCGCCTTCCACGAAATGAACTCCTCCACATCGGGGTGGTCGAGATCGAGGCAGACCATTTTCGCCGCGCGACGTGTGGTGCCGCCCGACTTGATGGCGCCGGCCGCACGGTCACCGATCTTGAGAAAGGACATCAGGCCCGAGGATCGGCCACCGCCGGATAATGGCTCGCCGTATCCGCGCAGCTTGGAGAAGTTCGTGCCGGTGCCCGAGCCGTACTTGAAGAGGCGCGCCTCGCGCACCCACAGGTTCATGATCCCGCCCTCATTGACCAAGTCGTCACTGACGGACTGGATGAAGCAGGCGTGCGGTTGGGGGTGCTCGTAGGCGTTCGACGAGGTCTTGAGCTTACCGGTTGAGGGGTCGGTGTACCAGTGGCCCTGGGCGGGTCCGGTAATCCCGTAGGCCCAGTGCAGACCGGTGTTGAACCACTGTGGCGAGTTCGGCGCGGCGAACTGTGCCGCCAGCATGTAGCAGAGCTCGTCATGGAAGGCATCGGCGTCTTCATCGCTGTCGAAATAGCCGTGCTCTTTGCCCCAGTGAGTCCAGCACCCGGCGAGACGGTTGAAGACCTGGCGCGCGTCACGCTCCGGCCCAGTGACGGGCTCGTCGCTTTCCGACACCTCGGGGTTACCGTCATCGTCGATTTGGGGAACCCCTGCCTTGCGGAAGTACTTCTGGACCAGCACGTCGACTGCCACCTGTGACCAGCCCGCTGGCGCCTTGACGCCGTCCATCGCGAATACGAGGCTACCGTCGGGGTTTCGGATCTCCGAGGATCGTTCGACGAACTCAATTGTCACGTAGGGGTCTTCTCCGACGCATGTGAAGCGACGCGTGACCTTCATGTCTTGCCCTCGACCTCCCCTTCAACAGCCACTTTCCAGCGCAAAATTCCCCTGAGAATCTAATTTTGGGGCGCCGGTTTGCGGAATGTCTTCAACAGACTTGAACCACTATATATTGGGTCCCCAGCCGATGTCAACACTACATCTTGGGGTTTTTTGAAGATTTTTCTTTGCGCAGAAGTGTTTGTACACGAGACATTTCTGTGGTTCTGGGTCGTTGGGAGGCAGGCCGGCCTTTCAGAGTCTCGATACCCCGGGCACAGGGGAGAATGTAGCCCGTTGATCGACCGGATTCTGATGGAGGATGCTTCATGACGTGTAACGGGCTCGAATCCGTGGGATGAGAAAATCGCTGAAGCCGCCCTCGACGTCGTAGCGCGGGTCGAAACCCCAGTCGGAACGCGCTGCGCTGTCATTGACATCCGCCGGCCAGGTATCGACGATCGCCTGGCGTTTCAAGTCCGGTTCGAAGCTGATCTCTGCGCCGGGGAAGCCAACCATGACCATCGAGCGAATCTCTTCCGCCGAGGGATTGAAGGCGGTGATGTTGTAGACGGTTCGTCCGAGCTGCGCCCGCTCTGCGCGCGCCAGCTGAACCAATCCATCGACAGCGTCGGACATGACCATGAACGGGATGCGGGTGTCGGGACGGACGAAGCACGCGTAGGGCTCCCCGTGAGCGGCGGCGTGGATCATCTCCGGTGCGAAGTCGGATGTGCCGCCCGAAGGGACGGTGACGGCCGAGATCAATCCGGGGAAACGGATGGCGCGAAAATCGACCTTGCC
>CAYPBC010000033.1:0-11380 GCA_964408845.1 uncultured Thermoanaerobaculia bacterium | reverse complement strand
CCGCCCTCGCTACGAAACCCGGTGAGATATGCGGGCTAGGCGTCTGGCTGTCCTCGCCGGATTGGCTGTCCTCGCGGTCGTCGCGATGCCGCTTGTGGGCCGTCATGCGCTGCCGCTGTCGGTGCTGACCGACTTCGGAGGGACCGATCCGGCGGCCATCATCTTCTGGCAGATCCGCGTGCCGAGGGCTCTGGCCGCCTTTGTCGGCGGCGCCGGGCTGGCCCTCGGCGGGGCGGTGTTCCAGGCGATCTTCCGCAACCCGTTGGCCACCCCCTACACCCTTGGCGTTGCCAGCGGCGCCTCGCTCGGGGTGGCGTTGGCGAGCCGATTTGGCCTGTCGCTGATGGTGGTGGGTCTTTCCACGACCTCGGTGGCGGCCTTCTCAGGTGCGCTGTTGGCCATCGGCGTGGTGTGGGTTCTGACCCGCCTCCGGCCCGAGCTCTCGTCGACGACGTTGCTGCTCGCCGGCGTTGCCATGAACTTCTTCTTTTCGAGCCTGATTCTCTTCGCGCAGTACACCGCGTCGCTCGGTGACTCCTACCGCATCATTCGCTGGCTGATGGGCGGCCTCGGCGGGGTTGACATGAGCACCGTCCTCCACATGGCGCCGGTAGTCGCTATCGGCGGGGCGGTGGTCATCTGGCATGCGCGCGAACTCGACCTCCTGGCCACCGGTTCGGAGATCGCGGCCAGTCGCGGCGTAGCGGTGGCGCCGACCCGCACCCTGCTGTTTCTCGCCACCTCGGTGATGGTCGGCGGTGTCGTCGCCGCCTGCGGACCGGTGGGCTTCGTCGGCATGATGGCGCCCCACATCTGCCGCCTCGTGGTGGGCTCGAACCACCGCGTCCTGCTGCCTGCGTCGGTCCTCTTCGGCGGCGCCTTTCTCGTCCTCTGCGACACCGCGGCCCGGCTCGTGCTCTTCCCGGCCGAGCTGCCGGTGGGGGTGATCACCGCGTTCCTCGGCGCCCCGTTTTTCCTCGGGCTCCTGGTGCGCCAGGCCGGCCCTCGCTGATCAGGGTGCAGGGTGCAGGATGCATGTCTCCGGGTGGTCCCTGAACCCTGAGCCCTGTACCGTGGTCGGCGGGTGGGCGGGGATCCCTAATTCAAGCTACAGCCTCTCCTCCTGAATCAGCTCGAGTCCCGTGATCTTCCAAACTCCATCCACTGGTTCGATCGTCAAGTCGGCGACGTATTGGTTTCGACGCTGGTGGATGTGCCCCCAGTGGCCGACCGAGGCGGCGACGTTCCAGGTGCTTCTGGCGCGGAAGCCCGCGCCCTCGCGTTCGACCTCGACATCGAGCATCTCGACCTCCTGGACCTTGGCGCGGGCGCCGCCCTGGCTGGCGAGCTCGAGGCTGCGCCGTGTCTCGAGGTAGGTGGTTGTGAGGAGATCTCCGCTGACACTGTGTGCGAGGGTGTCGTAGATGATCTCCTCTTTGCGGAAGTCGAAGGCGCGGTAAACGTTGTAAAGCAGCGCCGAGACGATCTCCTCGGCGCGCTGGTCGTCGATTCGGGCCGACCGGGTCGCCGCAAACGAGCCGCCGGCGACGGCGACGAGCACAGCCGCCGCCACGACCACCCGCCTCCAGGACACCCGTCCACGGGCGGCGGCGACGCTGCTGCGGATCACCAACAGACCGAGGATCGCGAGACCGGCCCAGCTGACAAACATCGCGCCCCGCAGGAGCAGCGAGGGCGGCGGTTCGACATCGACCAATGTCGGCAGCGTCGGGTTCTTCAGGAAGTTCTTCCACCACAGGACATTGTCATCGGGCACCAGATAGAAGCGGAGCGGACCGGCCTCGTCGGTGGCGGCGCCCGGGATCCTCTCGACCCGTTCGGGGAACAGGTTCCAGGTCACATTCGCCTCCTCCGGGTAGCCCGTGGTCGGCTGCAGAAAGATCACTCCGAGGGTGGCGGACGCGGCGTCGAGCTCGCGTGGCGGGCTGATGACGGTGGAGGTTCGCAGAGTGCGCTCGAGGAAATTGACGCGATCGAGGGTGGGGGAGACCGGCTCACCATCGATGGTTAGGTCGAGGTTCTCGGCGAAGAACTCGGCGACCCGCTGCCTGACCTCCTCCTGGATCTCGACCGGAATGGTCGTCAGCCCGCCGACTCCGATATCCATCCACTTCTGGACATCGCGCGGCCGGGCGATGATCTCGACCCGGATCTCGTAGGGCTCCACATAAAGGAAGACGTTCAGGGGCGAGTCGTACTGGCGCCACAGGTTGCGGTTGCGGAACTTGGAGAACCACGGATCGTCCCAATCGAGGTCGATGGTCGACTCGGCGCCGAGGTAGCGGAAGTCCATCACCGGTAGCCCCATGTGGTAGGTGATGAAGCCGATGTTGGCGGTCGGGAAGGCACCGCCGGCGGTCGGCGGGTGAAAGGTGAGAGTGTCCGGCCGGCCGCTGAAGTCGTACGAGAGAACGACGAAAATGACCGGTTCACCCTCTCCCTCCGCTGCGCGCAGCGGTTCACCGGTGATCTCGTCTCGTGGTACTCGGCGACGCGGCTTGATCTCAACGACCCGGCCCGGCAGGGGAGGGCCGCCGTCGGCGTGAATCACGAAGTCTTCACCGAAGAATTTAGCCAGCCGTTCGGCCAGGGGTTCAGCCTCGAGGCCGATCCGCGTCCGAATCTCGTCGGGGAGGAGATTCTGGAACGCCAGCAGATCGGGCACGCCAACCTCCACCTCCACCAGAATCTCTGACTCATTGATGAATATCTCCATCACGGTGGAGGCGGTCATGGCCTTGGTGACGACAATGGCATCGGCGGACGCGGTGCGAGACGGGAGCCAGCACAGTATCGCCGCAGTCATCAGGGCGATGAAGCCGATCGTCAGGGAATTTTGGATTTCGGATTTCGGATATTGCACCTACCCGCTCGCCCAGCTTTGAGTTCTTAGTTGAGCCTCTTGAAAACCCTGCGTTTGACCCTTCATCTTTCCGAAACATCGAAGATACGAGAACGACTCTGAAGGTGGGCTAAAGCCCACCCTACAAGGCCGCTCAGATTATTGTCCAACGCAGGGTGGGCCTTGGCTCACCTTCAGAGTCGCTGCTGGTGAGTTCAGGATGACAACCATGGGAGTTTTGCAAGAGGCTGAGCCCCTACTTCTTCTTCTTCTCCTTCGCCTCCTTGCTCTCTTGCTTCCAGTTCTTCTCCCACGCCTTCGCCTGCTCCTTGGTCATGATCGTGAACGGGACCTCGACCTCGCTTGGAAACTTGACGAAGAGCGCGTAATCGCCGTACTGGATGCCGTCGGGGATCTGGAAGTAGAGCCGTCCAACGCAGGCGCTTTGTGCGGTCAGAGAGAACTGATCGTAGGCGATAGACTGCGCCGGACCGCCCGAGGTGCTGGCGAAGAAACTGATTGTGCACGCGTGATTGGCCTCTTTCGGGAGATAGTTCAAGGATTGGTGCTGATCGTTCGCCCGTGCTTCCATCGGCCGCAGATCCTCGAAGCCCTTGCTGAACGCTTTCTGAGTCGCCAGGAGAATGAACTTGCCGTCGGGGGTCTTGATGGCGATGTCGCCCCGCGTGATGGTGGCGTCATGCTTGTTCACCGTGGTCATCGCGACCTCGAGCAGCATCCACGTGTTCTTGAACGAGTAGTTCGCAGTCTCGTAACCGAGCACCACGTAGCCTTGGTCGTTTTGTCCGATCCTCACGAATTGACCCGCGTCGCTGACCTTCACCTGGTCCTGAGCCCCGACCACGCCGGTGCCGAAGGCCACCAATGCGACCACAATGACGACACGAAAAATTCTCTGGTTCATGATTTAGTTCCATTTTTCATGTTGGTGCCAAGTATCTCTTTGGTGGCCGGCACCTATGCTGATGCCTGTCTTCGCGCGTGAAATGCCGCGAAGTTGGCCTGCTCCCAGACCATCCTCAACTCCTCAGCCTCCTCCTCCGTTCGGTGCTTGTAAACGCCCGGGGGAAACCGTGGCTGCGTGACCCTTTGGGCGAACTCCCACGTGTCTTGGATGGCACGAAAAAGGCGAGGATCATCCCGGTCATGCCACGTGTTGCCCTCCATCTCCTCAACCGACCTGAATCTCCGGACTGGCATCAATCCTCCTCGAATCCAAACCTCTGTCGAATGCGTTCGGCGTCGCCCTTGTCTCGCAACCGCACCGTCCCCTTCTTCATTCGATAGAGAGTTTCCGGCGTAACGACAGTGACCTGGAGGCCATCGAAGTCGATCCGTTCTGAATCCAGATCCTCGAAGGCAAACGCTTCACCCAATCTGGTGAGGATGTCGATATGAAACGACCCTTGCGGTGGTATGTACTGGACTGCGGGGTAGTCTCCGAGAAGATCCTCGGCGGTAATCTCGTCCACGTGCGGATCGTCAAAGACACTCTTCAAGGCGGCTCTCAAGCGGTCGATATTCCCCGCGTCAGGCTCGACAAAAATGTCCAGATCCTCAGTAGCCCTTGCAAGGCCCTGAAGGTTCAGGGCAACGGCGCCGATGATCACGTACCGAACCCCCTGGCGTTCAAGAGCTGCCAGAACCTCCCGAGTCTTGTCGTAGTCCATCCTCCACCTCTTGAGAACATTAACAGCCCGACGTCGGCCGGACAAGGATGGGTGCCACGTGAGCCTATTGCAGAATCCTTCGACTCGCTCGCTTCCAATGACATCGCCTTCCGAATCGACTGTGGGCCCGACGTAGGGTGGGCCTTGGCCCACCTTCAGTTTCGCCGCTGGTGAGCAAGACGCGACCACAGCGCTAAACGGTGCAGGATTCCGCGTTGGCATCGGGTGACTTCAACACCTTCATCGCCGGATTCAACATGCGGCTTCTTCCGAAGTGGAAGAGGTGTACGGTACGATGTCCCGGTGAAAAGACAACCCAGCCTCGTATTGAATATGGTGACGGTGATCGTGGCGCTGATGACAGTAGTCATCCTCGCGCCGGAAGCCGGTGCCCAGATCCCAGCCATGACGCCGACACCCGTCGCGACCCCAACCCCATCACCGCCGCCTGAGCCGACGGCTGTGGCGCCGTTGCCGACACCGGTCCCTCAAAATGCAGATGATGTGCCGCCGGCGCCGGCACCCCCTGTCGATGACGAGAAGATACAGAACACCGCGGCGGTACCGTCGGAGAAGGCGGCCGCCGAGCCCCCGCCGGATGATGAGCTGCCGCCAAAGAGCGAGGAAGAGACCAATCCCGGGGACATGGCCTTCACCGACTACCAGCCCTTCGACCTTGACGAGATCGAGTACGAGCCGGTCAAATCAAAGTGGAAGAACTTCATCAACGGGCTCCGGGGACTCGGTCGATACAGTCTGTGGGACGGTAAGGTCAGGTTCAGGATCGGCGGCAGGTTCCAGTTCGATGGCACCGCCGGTAGTGGCGACGCCAAGTATGAGGAATCCTATCTGCCCATCGAGTCGGACTTCAGCGCGCGCCGTCTCGGGATTTTTGCCACCGGGCGTATCCGTAAGTTCAACTTCAACCTCGGTTTCGATTTCGGTCCCGACTGGGGCATCAGCGATGCCTGGATCGAGGGCGCGGAAGGCGGCCTCGAGGTGTGGGGTCATTACCTCGGAAAGCTCCGGGTCGGCTACATGAACGAGCCCTTCAGCCTCGAGCGGCAAACGAGCTCATACAACATTGGCCTCATGGAACGATCGCTGCCGGTGCAGACCATTGCGCCCGGTTCCAACATCGGCTGGATGATCCACGACTCCGGTCGGAAGAAGCGCTTCACATGGGCGGCCGGTATGTTCTCCGTCGGCCGGAAGACCGAAGAAAACGCGAGCGCTTCGACGCTGTCGCTGACCGGTCGTTTCACCTTCCTGCCGGTGTACCGGAACGAGGGACGCGACCTCATCCATGTGGGCGTCTCGCTGAGCTCGAGGTCGCCGACCGGGGGCGACACGCGATACCGGTCGCGGCCTGAGGCCCGGTTTGTCGACTTCCTCGTCGATACCGGCACCATGGACGCCAGCCACATCACGCTGTCGGGTGTGGAGTTCGCGGCCGTGCGTGGACCGCTGTGGATAGCGGCGGAGCATATTCGGAGTAGCGTCTCGGCTCAAAACCTCGATAATCCCTCCTTCAACGGTTCGTACGTCCAGGTGGGGTGGTTTCTTACCGGAGAGAGCAAGCCGTACCGCACAAACAGCGGGACCTTCCAGAGGCTGTCTCCGCAGGCCAAGTACACCAAGGGAAATCCATTCAGGAAGAGAAACGGGGGCGCATGGGAACTCGTCGGGCGGTTGTCGCGCGTCGACCTCACCAGTGGGCTGGTCGAGGGCGGCGAGCTCACCGACATCAGCGGCGCCCTGAGCTGGTACATCAACGCCACCACCCGCATCGAGCTCAACTACATTTACGCCAGTCCCAAGAACCAGGGGTCGGCGAGCATCTTCCTTCTCAGGGTGCAGTACCAGCCGTGAGTAAAGGGTAGAGAGTTAAGAGTTGAGCCACTTGCAAAAATACGGAATCGTGCCCCAAAGCGGTTCTTTCTTGACTTCCTGATGTTGATAATGTTAATCGAATCAATAGGTTAGTATTTTGGGGTGATTTCAAGAACCGGCAAAACGATGAATTTTGCAAGTGGCTCAGTTCAGAGTTCAGCGCTCAGGGGAAAAATTGCCACGCATCGTGGCCCGTAACCCTGTTTCTTAACCCTGGACTATCAACTACGTCGCAGGCAGGAGGCGCGAGAGTGTCTCCTGCCCTTTGTGAAGGAGAAGTGAATGCTCGCTGGTGTCAGAAAAACCATAGCGAAGGCGGCCGGGCAGCCGCTGATTCAATTCCTCATTCTGGGGGCCGTCTTCTACGGGCTCTACGCGTGGATCATTGGTTCGAGAGCGGGGGAGCCCGACAACGTCATCCGAGTCACGGTGGCGGATGTCAGCCGCCTCGACGCTGCCTGGCGTGCGCGGTGGAACCGCCCGCCGACCCAGGAAGAGCTCGCGGGGCTCGTCAGGAGCCATGTCCGGGAGATAGCTCTCTATCGCCACGCGGTGGCGATGGGTCTGGACCAGAATGACGTTGTCGTTCGCCGCATGCTCGGGCAGAAGCTGCAGACTCTGTCCCAGAATCTGCTGGAGCTCAGCCTGTCACCCACCGAGCAGGAGCTCAGGACCTACTTCAACGCGAATGCGGCGCGCTATCAGCCGCCCGATCTCATCACATTCACGCAGATCTTCCTGGATCCAGATCGACGAGGTGACGAGACCCTCCAGGACGCCGAGGAAATCCTGAGCAAGCTGAGCTCGCTCGCAGAGCCCACCGAGGGTATCGAGGGCCTCGGGGATTCGTTCATGCTCCAACGCTACTACCCTCAAAAAGACGAGCTGGAGATATCAAAGCAGTTCGGTCAGGGCTTTGCGCAATCGGTCTTAGAGCTCTCGCCGGGCAAGTGGCACGGGCCCGTGTTGTCCGGGTATGGCGTGCATCTGGTGTACGTGCACGATCTTGCGGAGAGCCCCGTGCCGGACTTTGCCGCCGTCGAAGAGCGGGTCAAGCAGGACTGGCTCGACGACAAGCGACGAGAGCTTCAGGGAAAATTCGTGAGCGATGTGCTGGCCAGTTACGAGGTGGTTTTCGAAGATCTGCCGGATGAAACGCCGGAGCAAGGGGCCGAGGCTGAGCCGGAGACATCTGAATGAGCTTCCGTCTGCGAGTCGTCGGCATCGGCTTCTTCCTGGCGTTCGTCGCTCCGTTAGCGATGGCCGACGACGTCCGCCCGGTTCAGGTACTGGTGAAGGAGCTTCCATCGGGTGCGTTCGACGTCCAGTGGAGCGTGCCAAAGGTTATTCGGCCGCAGACCATGCCCTCGCCGCGGCTCCCCGAGCAGTGCCGGCCGGATGGAGAGCGCACATTCATCGATCAGCCGTCCGCCTGGCTCAACCGCCAGGTCTACCGCTGCCCGGACGGGTTGGCCGGCCAGGAGCTGGGAATCAGTTTCCCGTACTACAACATCGGGCTGTCCACGCTTCTGAGAGTGGAGCTGCTCTCGGGAGAAAGTTACGCTCATATTCTGAACCCGGGCGAGGATTCCTGGCGGATTCCGGAGGTGAGCGCGGGCGGCGTCTCCGATTTCTTGCGTGAGGCGCAAGAGGCCACTATCGAGGGTGTCAGACATTTTTTTCGTGGTTGGGTGCATCTCGCGTTTCTCCTTGTGCTTTGTTTGCTGGGTAGCGCGCGGATCGGTATCCGCCTCGCGACGGCGTTCTTCTTGGCCCAGGTGGTTGGTGTGGTCTTTGGATGGCTTACAGGTATCCAGCTCGAGGCGCCGCTGGCCGAGATCGGCGTCGCCGTCGCCACGGTGCTCCTGGCGCGAGAGGCTCTGCGGTCGCCGGAGAACCGAACCCAGCTCACCGTCCTCGCAGTCTGTGGCGGCGTCGCGCATGGGCTTGGAATCGGGAATATCGTCTCGCTATCGGGGCAGGATGCCGATCCGAGCGCGCTCTACCTCCTGCTCTTCGTTCTCGGGATGGATGCGGCGCTCTTGTTCTCGGTGACGGTCGTGTCGGCCATCGGCCGTCTCGTTCCCAGTCGCCTAGCGCGTGCCCAGTTCCCCAGGGTGGCGGTGTATGGGGTTGGCGGAATAGCCTTTGCCCTCGCCATCGGGGCCTTGGTCAACGGCCCGATCGTCGAGGCAAAGGACTCTGACCGCCAACTGCGGCTTCCGAGCATGCGGACTCCGTCCGGGACCGCGGCGATCCCCGGCTCACGGCGCGTGGCCTCGAACAACCCGGACGCGGCCATTCAGAGCTTTTTGGCGGTCGAGGCGTTCGAGATCCGGCACGAGATTCTCGTGCGTCTGAGAGACGTCGCCGAGCGTGTCGGTCTGAGTTCTGATCCGGAGGTCGGGATCGAGGTTCAGAGCGAGCTCAAAGAGCGAATCCGCGACCTCGTCGAAGTGCGGGCGTCCCTGGAAATCGATGGGGAGATTCGCGAGCCTGTCTCTCAGAGGATCGATTTCATGACGCTTGACCAGAAAGGGGCGCTGCCCCGTCCGGTGCCGGTTCCGGAGCTGGTCGAAACGGCATTGGTCGGCGTCACCGATGTGTACATGATGAAGACCACGGCACAGAACCTCTCACTCACCTGGGAGTTCATCGATGGAGTCATGGAGATTCCTGCAACCGTGACCGACCCCGAATCCACGCGCTCAATGGTGCTGACGCCAAGACAACCCGTTCTTGATTGGCAGAACGAGCTCGCCGAGGATCCGGTTCCCAAGGTGTCCGCGATCGCGGTCGATCCGACCGAGATCACGCTGCCCCTGTGGTCGCTGGTGCCGTTTGCCGTAGCATTGTTATTCGCGGCCCGCGCAGTTGGTCGCCGAAAGCCCGCGTTTTCCTTTGCGCTTGCGCGGGTGATGTTGGTTGTCGCCATCCTCCTCGGCCCCTTTGGCAATCTGGCGATCGCTGTGCCCTGGTCGGTCGGTTCGACACCGAGCGCGAGCCAGGCGAAGCGCATCCTCGCCGGGGTTCTCCCCAACATTTACCGCGCGTTGGAGTTTCGGGAGGAATCCGTCGTCTTCGACCGTCTCGCCCTGAGCGTGACCGGCGACACGCTGACCGAGGTCTATCTCGATCAACGAAAAGTGCTGGTGATGGAAGAGCGGGGTGGCGCGCGCGCCCGGGTCGAGGCCGTGGAGGTCATCGAGGTTGACTCGATCCAGCCCGAGAGCTCCGGTGGTTTCTCCGCCGAGGCGATCTGGACCGTAGGCGGGACCGTGACCCACTTCGGCCACCGCCATTTTCGTCAGAACCGTTACGACGCTCACGTGGCCCTCGTGCCGGATCAGGGTGTCTGGAAGATCCGACTCATCGAGGTTCTCAACGAGGAACGGCTTCGCTGAATTGGCAGAGGGTCAAGGGTGAAGAGTTAACCCTTAACTCTTAACCCGCGAGACCGTCACTCCAGGTTGAGAAACAACGTCAGCCGAAGATAGGAGTCTGTCGCCGCTTCGCGGCTTGGTTCGTTGGAGTGGTCTGGATCCTGGGGCTCACGCCCCAGGCTATGAATATTTCGCCGCTTCGCGGCTGATGACCCGCTGTGCCGCTCGAGCGCCGAAGGCGGGGCAGGGTCCTGGGGTTCACGCCCGAGGCTATGTATGTTTGCCGCTTCGCGGCTGATGACCCGCTATGCCGCTCGAGCGCCGAAGGCGCGACAGACATTTAGCCTGGGGCGTGAGCCCCAGGTTGAGAGGCATCCCTATTCAATCGAGCGCCGAAGGCGCGACAGATTATGAAGACACACTGAAGGTAGCTTTTCACTCCAGGTTGAGAAATATCGTCAGCCGAAGATAGAAGTCTGTTCTCGGCCTGACGCCCTGGTCGTTTCGATCGTAAATTGTGACGACGGTGTTGGGCGTGATGAGCAGGTGAGGGTTCAGCCGAAACTCGACACCGGCGATGAAGAAGGTCGCCGGGACGGACGGATCGAACGGCAGGCAGGAGATGTTGTCACCCTTTGGGCTGGGTTGGAAAAGCCGGTCGGCCCGGTGAGATTTTCATAGTCGGCGTAGAGGTCGACAGTCCAGCCGGGAGCAGGGTTCCAGGTCAGCGCGCCCATGATTTTTGGACCGTCGCTGGTCTCGTTGCCGAAATCGAGACCGGTGCTCACCATGGCCCGATAGCTGAGGGTGCCGGAGGTGTTGAGAGGGCCATTCGCGGGAAATGCCGGTGCCGCGGCTGGCCACCCCCTGCAGATCCATCGGGGTCCGGGCGAGGTAGCGGAGGCCCCAGATCGACTCGATGAGATCAATGGTCGGCGTGGGCGAGAGCCCTACCAGAAGGTGTTGCCGCCCGAGAGTCCAGTCCAGTGGCTCCCTCACCTTCGTCGGTGTGGAAGCTCGCCACATGGTAGAGATCGCCGAACAGCAGGCCACCGACGCTGAATTCAGGATCTTTCTCTCCCTGGGCGGATGCAACGGGTATCCAAAAAAGGCCGGTAACGAGACAATAAACCCAAACGACGCCGATTCTCCGCATGCCCCACGATATATGAACCGGGTACGGAGCTGAAATCCTCCCTGACCTCCTCTACCGCACACGAGAAGGTGTCAAATGGACGGAATCATCGCGACGAGCAGACCGTTAACATGACGAGAGTCAATCTCACGAAAAAATCTGGAGTCTCACTCATGATCGCCGCAGCAGGGGGAACACCCAATCGGGGTATCAGGGGCCGGTATGACGAAAAACTCAAAGAGAACAGAAAGATTCCAATGACAAATACTCAATGTGCTGTGGTGGTTGGTGCCGGGAATGGAACCGGTGCGGAGGTGGCGAAGCGGTTTGCGAGGGAGGGGTACTCGGTGGCGCTGGCGCGGAGGAACGCTGACGCCATGGCGCCTCTGGTGGCCGAGATCGAGGCCGGCGGCGG
>CAYPBC010000032.1:0-11424 GCA_964408845.1 uncultured Thermoanaerobaculia bacterium | reverse complement strand
TGGTCCATGGCGGGCCGCAGGGGAGCTTTGACGATCACTGGCACTACCGTTGGAACCCTCAGATTTACGCCGGCCACGGCTATGCGACGGTGATGATCGACTTCCACGGTTCGACCGGTTACGGCCAGGACTTCACGGACGCCATCAACGGCGACTGGGGCGGGGCGCCGTACGAGGACCTCATGAAGGGGCTCGACGACGTTCTGCGCCGCCACCTGTGGATCGATCCCGAACGCATGGCGGCGGCCGGGGCCAGCTACGGCGGCTACATGATCAACTGGATCCAGGGCCAGACCGATCGCTTCAAGGCGTTGGTCTGCCACGATGGCAACCTCGACGAGTACATGGCCTACTTCGATACCGAAGAGCTGTGGTTCCCGGAGTGGGAGCACGGCGGTCCCCCGTGGGAGAATCCCGACGGCTATCGCCGGCACTCGCCGGTGGAATTCGTCAAGGAGTGGAAAACCCCGGAGCTGGTGATCCACGGCGCCCTCGACTACCGGGTGGTCGACACCCAGGGTCTGGCGACCTTCAACGCGCTCCAGCGTCTCGGGGTGCCGTCGCGGCTGCTCTACTACCCGGACGAGAATCACTGGGTGCTGAAACCGTTGAACTCGATCCAATGGCACGAGGTCGTTCTCGACTGGATGGATCAATGGACTTCGCCGGCCGAGGAGTAACGGCGAGATGGATAGTTTTGAGTTCTGAGTTTTTGGTTTTGAGTTCGACCCGCTCACCCCTGCCGACGAGGGGACGTCCGTCAACTCAAAACTCAAAACTTAAAACTTAAAACTTAAAACTCGTAACTGATATCATTGAGAGGTTCGGAAGTGGAGGGATCCGGTTGATCATCACCTGCCCGGAATGTGGCACCAAGTACCGATACGAAGAGGCTCGCTTCGGTGGTGCCGAGGTCAAGAAGGTGAAGTGTACGAGTTGTGGTCACTCCTTCGAGGTGCGTAATCCTCTCGACGAACCTTCGGACGCCACCTCGATCGGCAAGATGTTTTCCGACTCCGGGGATGAATTCCAGCCGCCGGTTACGGACGACGAGCCCGAGGCGCCGGAGCTTCCGGAGCTTGCCCCACTGCCGCCCGACCAGCGCTATTCGCTGGCGGTGATTGCCGGCAGCCAGGCGGGAAGCGTTTTTCCGATCACCAAACCGCGGATCTATCTGGGGCGTGGTTCGGCGATGGACGTACAGGTCAAGGACTCCGAAGTGTCGAGGAAGCACGCAATGATCGAGGTTCGCGGCCTCGAGGTCGTGCTGATCGACCTCGGCGCCACCAACGGCACCTGGGTTGGCGGCAAGCGCGCCGACCAGTCCGAGATCTCCAACCAGGATGAGTTCACAGTCGGTTCTACCACCCTGATGCTGATCGTGACCGACAGGACCACTGCATAATCAACATTCGGCTAGGATCCTGCCAATTTGACCGGGTAGCATCCTGATCTTCGGGCTTGAAATCGGCTCGTTTCTTGCTTAAGGTGAGCGGTTGACGGCGGCCGCGTGACGCACCATCGAAAATCATTCGAGCAGACGAGCCTGTCACGGCGTAGCCCGCGGGGCGAAGCCGGAAGGGGCGAAGCCGGATTGTGTAGCTGTCTCGGGTGCAACGAGAAAGAAATGGCTGCCGTGGGAGGCGCGATCGATGATCGAAGTGGAAAACCTCGGAAAGACATATGTGGAAGAGCCGGTGGTCCGCGATCTGAGCTTCTTCGTCCCGGAAGGACAGGTGCTCGGCTTCCTCGGACCCAACGGTGCGGGCAAGACGACGGTGATGCGAATGCTGACGGCGTTTCTGCCACCGACCACCGGGCGGGTGGTGGTGGCGGGGGTGGACCTCGACCAGGATCCCGTTGCTCTACGGCGAAACGTCGGCTATCTGCCGGAGAATGTCCCGCTGTACCCGGAGCTGCGGGTCGACGAGTACCTCCGCTTCCGTGCCGACATCGAGGAGGTGCCGCGGGCCGAGGTGAGGGACCGGATGGACGACGTCGTCGAACAGTGTCTCATTGGTGATGTCAGCCGCCAGGTGATCGGTACCCTCTCCAAGGGCTACCGGCAGCGGGTGGGGCTGGCCGGGGCGCTGATCCACCGGCCGAAGGTTTTGATCCTCGATGAGCCCACGGTGGGTCTCGACCCCAACCAGATCATCAAGGTGCGTGAGCTCATCACCGAGCTCGGCCGCGACCACACCGTGCTCCTCTCCACCCACATCCTTCCCGAGGTCGAGCAGGTCTGCGAGCGGGTCTTCATCATTGACCGCGGCCGCATCGTCGCCGACGGTGCCCCTGATGCGCTGCGGACAAAGCTCGTCGGCAACCCGATCCTGACGGTCGAATTCGAGGGCGCCGACAGTGCTGCCATCCAAGCTCTGCAAGGGCTTCCAGGCGTGGTGGCCGTCGGTAAGAAGGGCGAGGGCCGCTGGCTGCTCGAGTACCGTCCAGACGCCGACCCCAGGGAGGCGGTCTTCCGTCTCGCGGTGGAGAAGGGCTGGGTGCTCCTCGGTCTGTCTGCGGAGAAAGCGACGCTGGAGGATGTGTTCGTCCGCCTGACGACGCGCGAGGAAAATGTCACCGAAGAGCTTGCCGAGGAGGTGGCCCATGCGTAAGACCTGGGCGATCGTGCGGCGCGAACTCATCGCCTACTTCTCGTCGCCGCTGGCCTACATCGTGATGGCTGCCTTCCTGCTGATGCAGGGCTACATCTTCTACCTCATCGTCTCCATTCTCAACAATCCACAGACGCCGGCCATGACTCCATTGAGGCTCTTTTTCGGTGGCACCATCTTCTTCTGGCTCTTCCTCCTCTTCCTGGTGCCGGTGATCACCATGCGGCTGATCGCCGAGGAGCGTCGCTCGGGCACCATCGAGGTTCTCCTGACCTCACCCGTGACCGAGGCCCAGGTCGTGGTGGGCAAGTTCTCAGCCGCTTTGATCTTCTACATCTTCCTGTGGTTGCCGACCATCCTCTATGTGCTCGTTCTCATGCGGCACTCGGAAATCGATGTCGGCCCGGTTCTCGCGGGCTATGTCGGGGTGCTGCTGCTCGGATTCCTCTTCCTCGCGGTGGGAACCTTCGCCTCGACCCTGTCTGACAATCAGCTGATCGCAGCGATCATCGCCTTTGCGGTGATGGTGGCGCTTTTTTCGATCGGCCTCGTGGAGCAGCTGATCATGTCGTCGGGAATCAAGGCCGTTCTCGGCCACATGAACCTGTGGACCCAGATGGATGACTTCGCCAAGGGCATCGTCGATACCAGGCACGTTATATACCAGCTGTCGGTCGGCGCCCTTTTCCTGTTCCTCGCCGCCAAGAGCCTCGAAGTGAAGAAGTGGAGGTAATGGCATGAGGAAGCAGGCTGTTCGTTACACGATTTCCGGCGTCGTCGCCGTAGGCCTCGTGATCGCCCTCACCGTCATGGCCAACTGGCTTGCCGGTCGGCGCTACGTGCGCGCGGACTGGACGTCGACCCAGCTCTACACCCTTTCCGGCAAGACCGAGAATATCCTCTCAAATCTAGGGGAGGAGATCCGGGTCATCGTTTTCATGACCCCGGCGACCTCCATGTACGACCAGGTTCACGAGCTCCTCGAGCGCTACAAGGCGGCCTCGGACAAGATCACCGTGGAGTTCATCGACCCCGATAAGGAGCCGCTCAAGACCCAGCAGCTGGCGGAGCAGTTCGGCGTCCAGGTGGCGGACACCGTGGTCTTCATCTACGGCGACCGCACCAAGTACGTGACCTCCGACCAGATGGCGGAGATGGACTACTCGGGCATGCAGTACGGCCAGGGGCCGACCATGCGCGCCTTCAAGGGCGAGGAGCAGTTCACCTCGGCGATCGTGTCGCTGGTGGCGCCGGAGGTGCCCAAAGTCTACTTTGTCACCGGTCATGGCGAGGCCTCCACCGCGGCCGCCGCCGGTGCCGGGGATCGGGGTCTGTCGATGCTCACCGAGGCCCTCAAACGAGACAACATGGAGGTTGCCGATATTTCACTGCTCTCCGGGGAGGTTCCCCAGGACGCCGATGTGATCGCGATCATCGGTCCCACCCGGGCCTACACCGAAGCTGAGATCACAGCGCTGGGCGCATACCTGGATCGGGGCGGGCGGTTGCTGGTGGCCCTCGACCCGTTGATCGACACCGATGGCACGATGCGATGGACGCGGCTCGAGGCTCTCCTGGCCGGCCGCGGCGTGATGGTCCACGACGATCTGGTGGTTGATCCCTCGCGCCGGCTGCCTTTTTATGATCTTTCCGCGGTGTATTTGGAGGACTTTGGAAATCATCCGATGACCCAGGGTCTCGAAGGATTTGCGGTGCTCTTCACAGTCGCCCGTTCGCTGGCAGCGGACGATGACTCGGCGACGGTCCTGGTCCAGACCTCGGATGAGGGTTGGGGCGAAACCAACCTCGGCATGCTGCTGCGCGGCGAACCGGTGGCAGTCGATGACGACGACAACCCCGGTCCGGCCGCGGTCGGTGTGGCTGTCGAGCGGCTGACGAACATCGGCGAAGCCGCTTCCGAGGAGGCCGGCGACGAGGAGAGCTACCGGCTCGTGGTCTTTGGCGATTCCGACTTCCTCACCGATCTCGACATCGCCAACGCCGGCAATGCCATCCTCGCCACCAACGCCTTCAACTGGCTGGTGGCGCGCGAGGACCTGGTGGGAATCCCGCCGCGGGATGTCGAGCAGGTCAGCCTCTTCCTCACCCGGCAGCAGATGCGCAACCTGGGGTTGCTGGTGCTGATTGCGATGCCGGGCGCCGCCATCCTGGCGGGCATCCTGGTGTGGCGACGCAGGCGGCACTAGGAGCGCAAAGCAAATTAGGAGTTAGGAATTAGGAATTAGGAATGTTTCCCGCCCCCTCGTTCCTGCGACGTGCTGCGGGTGGATGGGCGGCATTCCTAATTCCTAATTCCTAATTCAACATGAGGAGAAGTTCATGAAAGGCAAGAACCTTGTAATCCTCGCCGCGGTCGTCATGGCGGTACTCGCGTACATCATGTTGATTGAGCGTCATCGGCCGACGTCGGACGAGGTTGCGAGCGAGGCCGAGAAGGTGCTTCAGGACTTCGACCGCGACCAGGTGACCAGTATCGTCATCGAGCGCGATTCGGGTCGGGTGCGCCTCGAGAAGGTGGGGGAGACATGGCGTCTGCGCGAGCCCCTCGACTTCGCGGCCGACGAATCGGCGGTGAATTCGACTCTGGGTACGCTGGCCAATCTCCAAGCCGAACGGCGGCTATCGGCGGACGAGGTCGATCCGGCGGTGTACGGTCTTGACAATCCGCCGATCAAGATCAGGCTCCGCACCGGGGACGGCGACGAGACCGTTTTGGATATAAGCGACGAGATGCCCCTGGGATCGAAGCGCGCCCTGAGGCTCGTGGGCGCCGACGAAATCATGGTCGTTCCGGGCTGGTTCGTGTCCGACCTCGAACGTGAAGTTGACGATTGGCGGTCGCGCGAGGTGGTGGACATCTCCGAGGATCGGGTGGCGTCGATCGACATCGGCGCCGGAGAGGACCGAATTCGCGCGGTGCGGTTAGATGACCGCTGGCAGCTCCTCGAGCCGGTTGACGATCTTGGAGATCGCGACCACCTGCAGAGCCTGGTGCGCGATCTCGACTCCCTTCGCATCGAAGAGTTTCTCGATGGCCCGGTGGATCTGGGCGATCTCGGTCTTGACGCTCCCGAGTACGAGATCACCGTGATTCGGGCGGACGGCGGCGAGCCCCTGCGCCTCGAACTCGGCAGCACTCGGGAGGGCAAGAACGGCACGGAGGTGGCCTGCCGGCGTGGAGACAGCGAGTTCTTCTGGTCCTCTGAGAAGGTGCGCACCCGGCTTTCCAAGGCGCCGGTGCTGTGGCGATCGAAGAAGGTGATGCCGTTCGAGACTTGGGACGTCGAAGGCCTCGGCATCTCCCGCGGCAGCGACGGCGTCGAGCTCGAGCAGGTCGACGGGCTGTGGCGATTTGCCCAGGACGCCGCGGAGGCCGATTACTCGGCGGTCCAGGACCGGCTCACGAAACTCGCCAACATCGAAGCGACCGACTACGATCTGATGGCGCCGATGACCGCCGAGATGGGTCGCGCCGAGGTGGTGATGAAGGTCGCCGACGACGAGGCCGAGGGCCGCGTTCTGACTTTCGAGTTCTTCGAGCCGTTGTCTGAGGGCGGCCGGGCGATGGTGAGGGTCAGCGGACGCAACAACGTCATGGGTGTCGAGGCCGCCGATGTCGATACAATCCTCGGTGACTTCGAGAGTCTGCGAGCCAATCCGCCTGAACAGGACGTCGCTGACGGCGAATAACGGCTACAATCTTTTCGATGGCTGAATGGCGGCAGCAGTTCGACGAACTCAAGCAGCGCCGGCCCGACGTGGCCGATCGCGTGTGCCGTCGGCTGTTGATGGATTTGCAACGGCGAGGGCTGGTCGATCTCGAGGCGCTGGATGATCTCGCCGCAGCCCTCAAGCTTGGCAGCGCGAGGCGGGCTCACGACCCAAACCGCCCCAAACCGCAGCTCAGCAGCGAGTCGCGCCGCGAGCTCTACGAACTCGCCATCGAGTACGCCGAGCGCTTCCTCGAGCCGGAGGAGATCACCGCGACCTTTCTGTTGGTCGAGAAACGCATGCTGGTCCAGGAGGGTGCGCGCCTCGCCGAAGACCCGAACACGCCGCTCGACACGCTCCGTGACAAGATCCACGAGTTCCTCGACTTCGCGCCGGGCGAGGCGGTGGCGCCGCCCGAGGACGTGATCGGCACCCGTGCCGCTCTGGTCCGCCGCTTCCTCACCGACCAGCTCGACTTCATATCGGTGGCCAAGCGCTACATTCGTGTGCTCGACTTTGGTGAGGTCCTCGACCACATCCTCCCCACCGACGGCCGCTCGGGGCGTCTCGGTGGCAAATCCGCCGGTCTGATCCTGGCCCACTCCATCCTCCAGGAAGCCCGGCGGGAAGGCCGGTTCGAGGGCGAGTACAGGGTTCCCACCTCCTACTTCCTACCCGCCAACGGCATCCTCGAGTTTATCGGGCACAACGGCCTCGAGGAGCTCATCAACGTCAAGTACAAGACCTCGGAGGAGGTGCGTCAGGAGTACCCGTTGGTGGAGCGGCTCTTCAAGAGCGGCACCTTTCCGGAGACCATCGAAAAGGGCCTTTCCGAGTTGCTCTACCAGATCGGCGAGGTTCCCCTGGTGGTGCGCTCGTCGAGCCTCCTCGAGGACCGTATCGGCCACGCCTTCTCGGGCAAGTACAAGAGCCTCTTTATCCCCAACCGCGGGACGCTCGAGCAGCGCCTCGCCTCGCTCGAGGATGCCATCGCCGAGGTCTACGCCTCGATCTTCCACCCCGATCCCATCGAGTACCGGCGCGAGCGTGGTCTCATCGATTTCCAGGAGCAGATGGGCATCCTCATCCAGGAGGTCGTTGGGCGTGAGGTCGGGGACATGCTCTTCCCGGTCTTCGCCGGGGTCGGGTTCTCGCGATGCGAGATGCGGTGGTCGCCGCGGATTCGGCGTAGCGACGGCATGGCGCGGCTGGTGCTCGGTCTCGGCACCCGGGCGGTCGACCGCACGGTGGACGACTACCCGGTGCTCGTCGCTCTCGAGCAGCCCACCCTGCGCTCCGTCCAGCAGCCGGAAGAGGTCTACCGCTACTCGCAGCACGAGGTCGACGTCGTCGACCTCCAGGAGAGTCAATTCGAGTCTGAGCCGCTGGACGAGTTCATGCGCCGGGTGGGGCGCAAGATCCCGGGGATGAACCGCATTTTTTCGATCTACCGCGACCGCCAGATCCTGCCAATGGTGGGTGTGATGGCGCAGCTCGAACCTGAGGAGCTGGTGGTGACCTTCGACGGGCTGCTGCGATCGGACTTCCCGCGCGAGCTCAAGACGATGCTCGACCTCCTCGAGGAGGGGCTCGGTGAACCGGTCGATATCGAGTTTGCACATGACGGCGAGGCGCTTTTCATGTTGCAGTGCCGTGCACTGAGCCGCGGCGCCATGGCGCCGCGGGTCGAGGTGCCCGATGTCGCCGACCAGCGGAAGATCTTCTCAGCCGTCCGCTATGTACAGATGGGCCAGGAGAAGGACCTCGAGTACGTGGTTCTCGTCGACCCGAGAGACTACGAGGCGCTCGAGACGCGCGAGGACATGCTGCGGGTGGCGCGCGCCGTGGGCGCGGTCAACAAGGCCCTGCCGCGGAAGAAGTTTCTCCTCATGGGTCCGGGCCGCTGGGGCAGTCGCGGCGACATCAGGCTCGGGGTACCTGTGACCTACGCAGACATCTGCCATACCTCCATCCTGGTAGAGGTCGCCCGCAAGAAGGGCTCCTACCTCCCCGACGTCAGCTTTGGCACTCACTTCTTCAACGATCTGGTGGAGTCGGGCATTCACTACCTGCCGCTTTATCCTGACGACCCGGGGGTGGTGTGGAACGAGGACTTCCTCCTGAACTCGGCCAACTGCCTGGCCGAGATCGCTCCCGAGTACGCCGACATGGAGGGCGTGGTGCAGGTGATCCGGGTCGCCGACGCGACCGACGGATTGCTCCTCCAGGTCATCATGGACGCCGAAGCAGACAAAGCTCTGGCGTTCCTGGCGGAACCCCAGGGTTAATTCTCAATTCTCAATTATTAATTCTCAATTCAACTCCGCCTGTCCCGTTTGTCGGAAGGGTGCGCGGCAATTAAGAATTAAGAATTAAGAATTGAGAATTGTCAGGCCTCTCTCACCCACCTCACGAGGTCCTTCAGCTTCGGCTTCGAGCCGTGCATGAGGATCCCCACCCGGTAGATCTTGGCCACGATCCAGGTGCAGGCGAGAATCGCGCCGACCATCAAGACCACCGAAGCCGCCACCTGCCAGACCGGCACCGGTACCAGCGTCATGCGCAGGAACATCAGCATCGGGGTAAAGAACGGGAACAGCGACAGCACCACCGACAGCGTGCCGTCGGGCTGGTTGAGGATCTGCATCATCAGCACCAGCGGCACGATCAGAAACATGGTCACGATGCCCTGGAAGTTCTGTGCCTCCTGCTCGGTGTCGAAGGCGGCGCCGATACCGGCGTACAAGGTTCCGTAGAGCAGAAAACCGAGAACGAAGTAGACGACGAAGAAGACCAGGAGCTGAGCGGGAATCGAGGGCAGCTCCATGCCGCTGATGCCGACGGCTGCGACCGCCCCCGGGGCCGATATCGCCGCCATCAGGGCCGCCCAGATCAGGAACTGGGTGAGCCCCACCGCACCGATGCCGAGGATCTTGCCGAGCATCAGCTCGAAGGGCTTGACGGTGGAGATGATGACCTCAATCACGTGCGAGCTCTTCTCCTCGAGCACCCCACGCATGACGTAGATGCCGTACATCAGCACCGTGACGTAGATGATCATCATGAAGACATAGGCCAGCATGAAGCTCTGGCCCTGATCGCGGGTTTCCTCGCCGCCCTGGCCGAGCTTGAGAGTCTTGAGGCCCACTCTCTGGGTCAGCTCACGGATCTGGTCCGGGTCGAGCCCGGCGCCGGTGAGACGGTCGGCGACCATCACGTTGTTGACCGATCGTTCGAGCACGCTGAGAAGCTTGAACGCGGCCACATTGGGTGCCACGTACTCGGGGCTTCCTTCGTTCGGCAGAGTTGCCGGCAGCACCAGCATGCCGTCGAACTCCTTGTCCTGCACCCGGGTCTTGATCCGCTCCCGGGTCATTGCGATGTCCGGGCCCGGATCCTCTTCCACCAGGGTGATGCTGAGCTTTTCGTCCTCGCCTCCGAGGTATCGTTGAACCTCGGCCTCGACAGGATCGAAGAATTGCCCGGAGAGGTCGAGCACGGCGACCGTGAACTCGCCGGCGCCGCGGGTCGCGAGCCACGCCGGGATGATCATCAGGGCGCCCATGACGATGGGAACGATCAGAGTCGAGATCCAGAACGCCTTGGTGCGGATGTGCGCCAGATACTCGCGGCGAATGACGGCGAAGATTCTGTTCAGCATGCGCGGTCCTCCTCCACGGCGCGGATGAAGATGTTCTCGAGGTCGGGTGTGAAGCGGGTGAAGGACTCCACCTGGCTGCGGTCGACCAGGGCACGCAGCAGTTCTTGCGGTTCGCCGCCATCGTCGAGCTCGACCAGGAACTCATCACGCAGCGGGTGCACCGAGGTCACCCCGGGCAGGGGGCGGAGACCGGCTTCGTCGAGATCCGAACGCACCAGCCAGGTGTTGCCGCCGTAGTTCTCGCGGATCTCATCGAGCGAGCCGAGAAGGATCGGTCGCCCGCGGTTAATGAGGCAGATGTCGGAGCATAGCTCGTCGACCTGCGGCAGGACGTGGGTGGAGAGGACGATCGTTGTGCCCTCGTCGGTCATTGCCTGCAGCAGATCCTTGAGCTGACGGGTGTTGATGGGGTCGAGACCCGAAAAGGGTTCGTCGAGGATCAGGAGCGGTGGACGATGGAGGATGGTGCCAATGAACTGGAGCTTCTGCTGCATCCCCTTCGATAGATCCTCCACCTTGTGGGTTGCCCACTCGTCGAGCTCGAAACGCTCGAGCCAGGCCGCGGCCCGCTTCTTCGCCTCGCCCGGGCGAATGCCGCGAATGGTTCCCAGGTAGACAAGGTGCTCCAACACCTTCATCTTCTTGTAAAGCCCACGTTCCTCAGGCAGGTAGCCGATGATCCGCCGCCGGTCGTCGTCCACCGGTTCACCGTCGAGCAGCACGATGCCCGAGTCCGAGGCGATGATCCTCATGATCATGCGGATGGTTGTGGTCTTACCGGCCCCGTTTGGACCCAGCAGGCCGAAGACCGAGCCGCGGGGGACCGAGAAGCTCAGGTCGTCCACCGCCACATGGTCTCCATAGCGCTTACCTAGATGTTGTATCTCGAGAATAGAGTCCACTGCGCCTCCCTTGTTCGGTGTCGGAGAATACTACGCGCAACCTTGCCCATTGTTCCAGTTCCGATTCTTCTGTCCGCGTCGCGGCGATGCGGACAGAAGAATCGGAAAAAGTGCTCGGCCATAAGGCCACGGAGAAACTGATGGCAAAGCCGGAGTCGGACGATCCCCCAGAGCCTCACAATCCATCCGGGTCTTCTCCCAGTGATTCATTGCCTCATCAGAAACCGATCGCGCGGAAAGGTACATTTAACACAAAGTCCCCATCCTCGCGTTCTGATGACATAGGAATTCACTGGTTTTCCTGGTGTCGTGATTGCGATTCGGAAGGGCGGGCGGAACGTTAAACGTTCCAACGTTAAACGTCTGAACGTTTCCAGATCCCATCTCTTGCGTCTTGGAAAACCTTGTGGCACAATGCCCTTCCCTTAGGCTGCGCCGATAGCTCAATTGGATAGAGCATCTGGCTACGGACCAGAAGGTTGGGGGTTCGAGTCCCTCTCGGCGCGCCATTTGA
>CAYPBC010000031.1:10196-11426 GCA_964408845.1 uncultured Thermoanaerobaculia bacterium | reverse complement strand
CGGAAAGCCACGACGGGCTGCGCCCGGCGGGGCTTTCCGAGAGGTAGGAGTGATAGATGGCCTTGGAGGCTGATTGTGGTTCGTCGGCGGTGCCGGAAGCACGCCGTGTGGCGAGCACAGCCTGGCCTCTCGTGCCGGGAGAATGCCGCGCTGCGTTTCGCCATCTCACGACGTCTCGTGGCCCTCGCGATGGAACCCTCCGCAACAGCGCCACGCCGACTGTGGCTTCCGGTGGACGATATGAGTTGGGGGCGGCAAATCCGACATCCGGAATTCCGCGGGGTGGGCGGGTACCTCACAGTTGCATGGATGCCCAGTTGTGAAAAACTCTGTGTTTTCCTCTGTGTCCTCTCCGCGTCTCTGTGGTTCTTCGGGTGGATGGGCGGAAATTCCTAATTCCTAATTCCTAATTCCTAATTCGACCCGTTTACAATCAGGTGACCATCCGCAATGGGAGGCGAAATGCCCGAGGCGACAAACGGCGATGTGAAGCTCTACTATGAGGATGAGGGATCGGGCGAGCCGGTGCTCCTGATCCACGGCCACACCCAGGACCGGCGCATCTGGGATCCTGTGATGCCGGGGCTTCGGGAGGCGGGGATCCGGGTGATCCGGCCCGATCTGCGTGGGCACGGCCGTAGCTCCCGGCCCGATTCCGGGTATCACTGGATCGACCATGCCGCCGACATGGCGGCGGTGCTCGACGATGCCGGTGTCGACTCGGCGGTGGTGGTCGGTTATTCGATCGGCGGTGGCATCGCGCTCGAGATGGCTCTGACGATGTCCGGTCGGTTGGGATCCCTGGTGCTGATGTCGCCGGTGATGCCCGACCGTTCATTCGAACCGGCGTTCATGGAAAACCTCAAACAGGTGGCGCGTGTCGCGCGGACCGACGGAATTGTCGCGGCCATGACCGGACCCTGGGCCGAAAGTCCGCTGTTCGAGTTCTCCTTTTCCAAGCCGGGCGTGCGCGAGGCGGCGGAGAGCATCACGGTCGACTTTCCGGGCGCCGAGTATCTGGCCACCGATCGAGATATGGTCAAACGATCATGGACCGTGCCCGATCGTCTTGCCGAGGTCAAGGCCCCGACTCTGGTTCTTGTGGGCGACCACGAAACGCCGGGCTTCCGCGCCTGGGCCGGGGAAGCGGCTGCCGCCATCCCCGGCGCCAGGCTCGATGTCCTCGAAGACTGTGGGCACCTCCTGCCCCTCGAGGAACCCGACCGCGTC
>CAYPBC010000031.1:0-10096 GCA_964408845.1 uncultured Thermoanaerobaculia bacterium | reverse complement strand
GGGGTGCCAGGCTTTAGGATCTTAGGAAGTTGACGCACCTCTTGCCGGATACCTTTGTACAGATGCAACTTCCTAAGATCCTAAAGCCTGGCACCCTCACGCAAGCTCCATTCGGATCGCCTCGGCGATGCGGTTGGCCAGGGTTTGAATCTCGTCCGCGTCCTCACCCTCAATCATCACCCGCGCCAGGGGTTCGGTGCCCGAGTAGCGAAGGAGCACACGACCCCTGCCGTCGAGACTCTCATAAACATGGGCCAGCTCTCTCGAGACCCGTGGCAGCTCCGCCAACGGCAGCTTCCTCGCAACGGCGACGTTGACCAGGATCTGGGGCAGTCTTTCGAGGCCGGACAGCTCGGAAACCGCAAGCCCGCGGTCGGCCGCGATTGCGAGCAGGTGTGAGCCGGTCAAGAGACCGTCGCCGGAAACACCGTGGAGGGAGCAGATGATGTGTCCGGACTGCTCACCGCCGAGCGTGGCGCCGTGCTCGGTCATCGCCAACCATACCGCACGGTCGCCGACTGGACAGCGAATCAACTCCATGCCCTCCTCGCGCATCGCGACCTCGAGACCGAAATTGCTCATCACCGTCGCGATCACCCGTCCACCGGGTAGCTGAGATTTGGCGCGCAGCGCGCGCGCCCACGCCAGGAGGATGTCGTCTCCATCCAAAATCGATCCGGACTCATCCACCAGCACCGCGCGATCGGCATCACCGTCGAGGGCGAGGCCGGCATCGGCGCCAAGATCGATCACGGATTGCGCGAGTCTCTCCGGTGCGGTGGCGCCACAGTCCGCGTTGATGTTGTGCCCGTCCGGTTCGGAGGCGATGGCCGTGACCCGGGCGCCGAGGCGTTCGAAGAATGGACGGGCGATCTTCGACGCGGCGCCATTGGCGGCATCCACCACGACGTGAAGCCCCGCCAGTGGGTCGGTCGTCAGATGACTCGCCACCAGCAGATCGAGATAGCGCTCGGCGAGCGAATCATCGATCGTCGGCAGGCCGGGTCCAATTTCGACGGGACTTCCCGGGATGCTCGCTTCGAGGTGACGTTCGCGTTCGTCGGCCAGCTTCTCCCCACCCGGAGCCAGGATCTTGATGCCGTTATCCCGGGCGGGGTTGTGAGAAGCCGAGATGACAACCCCCGCCGTGCAGTCTCCCTCGCGTAGAAGACGCGAAACTGCCGGTGTCGGCAGCACGCCTGCCCATGTCACCTTCCCTCCCGCCGCCTGAAAGCTCGAAGCCAGCCACTCGGCGAGAGTAGGCGTGGAGGCTCGAGTATCTCCGGCTAGGAGAATGTGGGCTTGGGGACACTCCTCAGCCAGACCCGCCGCAAGCGCGGCGCCGAGGCGGCGGATGGTGTCCTCGTCCAGCGGCGGCTCGAAGGCGCGTCCGCGTATTCCATCGGTTCCAAAAAGTGATTCCATCCTCATACCCTAATTCAAAAGCCGTTCGTCATGAGCTATTGGCCGTCAGCTTACAGCTATTCGCCAACCGCCTCCTCCTCATCCGGGATGATCTCTGGAACGATATCCACGATCACCTCGATCGGCCCGAGACCGAGCGCCCGCAACTGTGGATTGGGCAGAGCCGCTTGCACGACAGCCTCCACGGGACCAGCCGCCCCTTCAATCGAAACCGGGCTGGTTGCGACCGACTCGAGCGCCAGGATGAGGCTCTCGGGGCCCTCGACCGTATATTCCTTGGGCACGACACGAACCTCGCCGAGGACAAACCCGGGGGCCGGCTCGCCATCGATCAGAGGCCGGATCGGAACCAGCCGCGCAGCCTGGCGTTCCAACTCGAGAGTGATCGCGGGCGGGTCGACGCTGACCACGTCCACCTCGGAGGGCAATGGAATATCGCTCGCGTTGATGGGGTACGAGTTGAGCCCGGGTCGAGCGTCCGATAGATCGAGGAGGACTTCCGGTGGATTGCTCGAGTCCAGAGTTCGAGTCAGTGGCCCGCGGAGCTGCAGCGAGACCGTGTCCGGCACACTCGAGGTGAGGACGAGATTGCGCGGTATGTTGACCAGCGTCAGCCGGGCTTTGACACCTCGCACCGAGATGTTCTCGCTGCGCTGGGCGGCCAGGGCATACCAGAGCAGAAAGGCGGCGACCAACGCCACCAGAAACTGGATCGGATACCTCGGTCGGAGCGTCACGCCCGCACCTCCTCAAACGAGTGCATCTGAAATAGATGCTCGGCGAGAGCGTTTCGGAGAGTTGTCTCGTCGAGGGGACGGAGGAGCTGTCCGTCAACCGCGAGCGAGATGGTTCCCGTTTCCTCAGAGACGACGATTACCAGGGCGTCGGTTTCCTCGGTGAGCCCGATGGCGGCTCGATGACGGGTACCGAGCTCGGAGGAGAGCTCATGGCTGGTGGTCAAGGGTAGAAAGCACGAGGCGGCGACGATCAGCCCCCCGCGGATGATCACGGCGCCGTCGTGGAGCGGCGTTCCGGGGATGAAGATATTGAGCATCAGATCGTAGGAGAATCGCGCCTCGAGCGGGATTCCAGTGTCGATCCAGGCGGTGAGTGAGTCCCGGCGCTCGATGACGATCAGAGAGCCGATGCGGCGCGATGCCAGGGCCTGTGCGACCAGGGCGAGCTCGTTGATGATCACCGGCCCTTCCTCCGGCCGGCGGCCCCAGCGGAAGATCGCCGTCGAGCCGAACGCCGTCAGCATCCTGCGGATCTCCTGCTGAAAGAGAACGATGATGGCAATTGGGAGGAAGACCAGTAGATTCGAAAGAATTGTCGACAGGGTGATCAGCTTGAGCCCGGAGGCGGCGAGATAGAGCCCGAGAATGATGATGATTCCCCACAGCATCTGCATTGCCCGGGTGCCCCTGAGAAGGACCAACAGTGCATAAATGAGCACCGCGACGGTCACGATGTCGACGGTGTCGGCGATCGAGACCTGAAGGTGCGTGATCTCTCGCAACAGTCCCAACAGCCAGCTCATGCGGTTTTCCCCACGACTCGAGCCGCGACCTCGAGAAACTGTGTTGCTGCGGCGGCGTCGTGAACCCGGATCACGGCCTGCGGAAGATCGATCGCCGGGATCAACGCTGCAAGGGTGCCGGGAAGGCGGGCCTCGACCGGGGCGCCGGTGAGCCGGCCGATGAAACTCTTGTTCGACGGACCGATCAGCACCGGGTGACCGATCGCACCGAGGCTTGGCAGTGATGTCAACAACGCGAGGTTTCCGGCATCATCCTTTCCAAATCCGATTCCAGGATCGAGCCACACCCGGTGAGGAGGGATGCCCGCCTCGACCGCAGCGCGCGCCCTCTGCCGCAGATGTTGGTGGACCTCGGCGACAACATTGGTGTAGGTCGTGTCCTCCTGCATTGTTCGCGGTTCGCCCCGAATGTGCATGAGTACGATGCCGGCGCCGTGTGCGGCCACCAGCTCGAGCATGCCGGTCTCCGACGCCGCGGTGACGTCGTTGACGAGATCGGCCCCAGCTTGAAGGGCCTCTGTCGCCACCTCCAGCTTCGAGGTATCGACCGAGATGAGCGACTCGGGCCAGCGGCGCCGAATTTCGGTGATCACCGGGACCACCCGTCGCCTCTCCTCGTCTGCGGCGACCGGCGCAGCCCCGGGTCGGGTGGACTCCCCGCCGACGTCGATAATCGTCGCACCGCCCTCGATCAGATCCGCGGCATGGCGGACAGCATCATCGAAGTCGTAGCTGCGGCCGCCGTCGGAGAACGAATCAGGGGTGCAGTTGAGGATACCCATGACGACCGGCCGGGCCTGCGGCCAGAGGTTGTCGAGGCGCTCGGGCCGCGAAAAGGTCTGAGCCTTACGACGTGGTGTACCGGACGGTGCGTGCAATTCCTAATTCCTAATTCCCAATTCCTAATTTTCCCTTGAGGCTTCCCCTTGCTCCGATTCCAACCCCTTCAGGTTGTCCTTCTTCTTTTGACGTTTGATGGCCTCGACATCGATGTCCGAGTGTTCAGCGAGAAGATCGTATATCTGCTCACCGTCGAGGACCTCGTCCTCGAGAAGAGCTGCGGCGATAGCCTCGAGCGTTTCACGGTTCTCATCCAGCAGTACGCGCGCCCCGCTGTACGCGGCCGAAATGAACACTCGAATTTCGTCGTCGATCCTCACAGCCGTCGACTCGGAGTAATCCTGGTGTCGGGCGAACTCCTTGCCGAGAAAGATTGCTTCCTCGCGCTTGCCAAAGGTGAGTGGGCCCATCGCCGGGCTCATGCCCCACTCGCAAACCATCTTGCGGGCAAGCTCGGTCGCGCGTTCGAGATCGTTGCCGGCGCCGGTGGTCATCTTTTCCTCGCCGAAGATCAGCTCTTCGGCCAACCTCCCCCCCATGAGCACCTGAAGATTGGCCTCGAGGTAGGTGCGCGGGTAGGTGTAGCGGTCCTCGAGCGGCAGCTGTTGGGTGAGGCCGAGGGCCATCCCGCGCGGGATGATCGTCACCTTGTGCAGCGGATCGGCCTCAGGGACCAGGACGGCTACCAGCGCGTGACCGGCTTCGTGGTATGCGGTCAGGCGTTTCTCCTCCTCGGACATGACGAGGGACCGCCGCTCGGCACCCATCATCACCTTGTCCTTGGCGAACTCGAAGTCCGCCATGTCCACCTTCATCTTGTTGAAGCGCGCTGCGCGCAGGGCCGCCTCATTGACCAGGCTGGCGATATCGGCGCCCGAGAAACCCGGCGTCGATCGAGCGAGGACTGCCAGGTCGACGTCCGAGGCCAGGGGAATCTCCTTGACGTGGACTTTGAAGATGCCCTCCCGACCCCTGACATCGGGCGGGTTGACCACGATGCGGCGGTCGAAGCGGCCGGGTCGGAGCAGGGCCGGGTCGAGGACGTCTGGACGGTTGGTCGCAGAGATCAGAATCACGCCCTCGTTTGACTCGAATCCGTCCATCTCCACCAGGAGTTGGTTGAGGGTCTGCTCACGCTCGTCATGACCGCCCCCGAGCCCCGCTCCGCGGTGACGGCCGACAGCGTCAATCTCGTCGATGAAGACGATGCAGGGCGCGTTCTTCTTGCCCTGCTCGAAGAGATCCCGGACCCGTGATGCTCCCACGCCGACGAACATCTCGACGAAATCAGAGCCCGAAATCGAATAGAACGGCACTTCCGCTTCGCCCGCCACCGCCTTGGCAAGCAGGGTCTTGCCTGTACCCGGCGCACCCATCAGAAGGACCCCTTTCGGAATCTTGCCTCCGAGGCGCTGGAACTTCTTGGGTTCCTTGAGGAACTCGATGATCTCCTCGAGTTCCTCCTTGGCTTCGTTGACTCCGGCCACGTCGGCAAAGGTCACCTTTCTGTCGTCTGGGTTGAGGAGCCTCGCCTTGGACTTGCCGAAGGACATCGCCTTGGTGCCGCCGGCCTGCATCTGACGAAAGAACACGAACCACAGGCCGACGAGGATCAACAGGGGCGCCCACGACAAAAGGGCCGTGAGCATTCGTCCGTCGGATGGTTTTTCGACCTTGATCTCGACCTTGTGCTCGCGCAGGGTTTGGATCAAATCGTCATAGCCAGGGTTGTATGTATGGAGGTCGTAGCGCGGACCGGTGGTTCCGTCTTCACCGGCTGAAGAGGAGCTGATGAAGATCTCGTCGCCCTTGATCAGCACCATCTCGATCTGGCCGTCATCCGCCCGGTCAAGAAACTCGGAAAAGGCGATCTCGCGGCTGGTCGTACCATAACCTCGAAGAACCTGCAGAATCAACAGCACTCCCACGAGGATCACGATCCACATCAGTACGGTTCGTACAGTCTGGTTCACTCTTGTCTATCCTCCGGCGCTCGGTTCGAGGCAGCGCCCTTGAGAGAACGTTTTCTCCCACCTGGATTGTTCCCCGTCCTATATCTCGCGCCAGCCTCAATCTTTCTCGACAATGCACAGATTCGGTCGATTCGTGTGCTCGCCATGTCCCGGGCCGAGTCCGTAGCCGACGAGAAATCCATCCGGGACATCGTTGAACACCGAGTACCGCGCATTCAGGTTGACGCTGCGCAGCTGCGGTTTGTCGACCATTGCCACCACCTCGATGGTGGCCGGATTCTGCTGACTGAGGTGTGTGATGAGATAGTTTTCTGTCACGCCGGAATGGAACACATCCTTCAGAATCAGTACGTTGCGATCGGCGACGTTGACGCGGGTTGCAAAGGTCAGGCTCACGGTTTCGCCATGATCGCCGGGAGACGCGGTGACGTTGACGAACTCGTAATCGACAGGGCGGGGTATCAGTCGTGCAAGATCAGCAAGGAAAAAGGCGGCGCCCTTGAGCATCCCGACGAGCACCAACTCGCGGTCACTGTAATCGCTGTTGATCTCCGACGCGACCTCGCGCAGGCGTTCCCTGATGTCGTCGGCGCTGTACACCACTCGTAGCTTGCTCATGAGCGCGTCACCTCCACAACAGGGCCTTCCCGATCCGAAGCTTCCGGGTCCTGCCACACCCCTGGAATCCAATAAATTCTATCATCTTCGCAGAATACCGGCCATGCCCAGCGGAGATGCCGCGGCATGGCGCGGGCGAGGATTCTGCTCACCCGTACGCGAGCGTCGTCGATTTCTAATCGGTCGCCGGTGCGTACGGTTCTGATCGTGAGACGGATCCCGGGCGGCGGATGGTAGGACCAGCGAAGACCGGCCGGCGGAGCTTCCCTCGGGCCGAAACGGACCCGCCAACCCGGCAGCGGGAGCTTGATCGTCTCACCGACGACGAGATCGAAGGCGAAGGGTTGCGGCGGCTGTGGCGGTTCGAGCCATAGCTGGTGATTGGCGAGCCGGATCCGCCATCGCCGGCCGAGGGTCACAGCGCGAGGCTGACCGGTGGCAATCAGCTCCTCGAAGAGCTCGGTCTGACGTCTGGTCACTCGGTCAAGTCCGATCCGATCCGCCTGGGCGTGCAGCCAACGGGTGCGGAGAGGGGGCGGGAGACCGCGAATCGCAGTCACCGCCACGCCGCCGTCGGGCTCCCACGGATCGATCCACGATGCCCGTGCCGCGAGCTCGGTGGCGAGGAAGACCTCGTCTGCTCCCAGAGTTTTGGCCAGGTGGACGAGATGATGGCGCAGCGACGGACTCGTTTGCTCGAGGATCGGCAGGATTTCGTGTCGGATTTTGTTGCGCAGAAGCTCGAGATCGAGGTTCGAGCTGTCCTCGCGCCACGCCATCCGCCGGCGCTCGAGCCAGGCGAGAATCGTGCTCCGGGGCCACGGCAGCAGAGGACGAATCACACCGGTAGGGGTTTTGGTCGCGATTCCCGCCAGGGCGCGCGGTCCGGCCCCCCGCATCAGCTGCATGAGAACGCCCTCGGCCACGTCATCTCGTTGATGGCCGGTGGCCACTGCAGCCGCGGCCCGCTCATTCTTGAGCTCGAGCAAGATCCGGTAACGGTGCCGGCGCCACGTCCCTTCGCGCCCTGTCGGCATTGACTTCATGGGTGGGATGCGGCGCAGGTGAAAGGGGATGGCGAGCCCGTGACAGAGCTCGGCGCAGAAGGCAGCATCGCCGTCAGCCTCCTCATCGCGACTGCCGTGATGGACGTGCACGGCCTCCAGCTCCAGATCGAGGTCGGGGTGGCCTAGCAGGTGGAGAAGCGCCACTGAGTCGGGACCGCCGGAGAGGGCCACCAGCACCCGTTTCCCGACCAGCTCGGGGAACGTGGCCAGAAAGTGCAGGGGAAACTCGGCCAAGTCCATGCGCCATCTTAAAGCCATTAGCGATTAGCTGTTAGCCATTAGCTCATCGCACGGTTCACCATGAGGTTCTGGTGATGATCTGCGGTCGCTTTCTGGTGACGGGGGTCATCAGGTGGAGCGTGAGGCAACCGGGTCGGCAATAGGCTGCGATGAGCTAATACCTGACCAATTCCCGTCTGGGTTCTCCGCCAGAGAACCCAGTCGGGAATTGGTGGCGGTGGGTGGACTTGAACCACCGGCACAGGGCTTATGAGACCCCTGCTCTACCCCTGAGCTACACCGCCCGATCGAGTACTATACCCGCACTTCTCGTCGGGTGTCTACTGTGGCGACCACAATCACGATATACTCGCTCCAGTGGCGATCGAAGCCCCAGAAGAGGAGTTGAATCCCTGTCCACAGTGTGGTCAGCGGGTGCTCGAGAGCGCGCTGGAAACGTGCGCGATCTGCAGCGCCCGCTACTGTGGGTACTGCGCCAAGTATGATTTCGGACGAACATTCTGCTCCGCCCGGTGCCGAGGGTTCTTTTTCTGGGAAGATGGCGACGAGGATGAGAAGGACGACTGAACGTGATGGGCGCGAACGGACCTATCTTGTCGCGTTGATCCTGCCCGGCCTGCCGCGTCCCGTGGTCGAGGAGCACCTCGACGAGCTCGAGCGCCTGGTTGATACGGCGGGGGGCGAGGTCGTCGGCCGCGGCATGCAGGAGCGCCGGAAACCAGCACCCGCCACGCTTGTCGGTCGGGGCTTTTTGCAGCATCTCGCGGAGCGATGCGAGGACGAAGCCATCGAATCGCTGGTCTTCGATCAGGACCTCACCGGTTCGCAGGTACGGAATATCGAGCGCGAGCTTCCGCCCTCGGTCAAGGTCCTCGACCGTGCTGCTGTCATTCTCGACATTTTCGCGCAGAATGCGCGGAGTCGAGAAACTCAGACCCAGGTCGAGTTGGCGCAACTGAGCTACTTGCTGCCTCGGCTCACCCGGAGATGGCGCCACCTCTCTCGCCAGGCGGGTGGCATCGGCACCCGGGGCGTGGGTGAGACCCAGCTCGAGATCGACCGACGGCTCATCAATCGACGTATGTCGCAGCTTCGGGGCAAGCTCGCGGTGATCGAACGCGACCGGCGGGTGCGCCGCGAGCAGCGTGGTGATCTTCCGACCGTGGCCATCGTTGGCTACACCAACGCCGGCAAGTCGTCGCTGTTCCGTCGCCTCACCAGGGCGGACGTGCTGGTCGAAGACAGGCTCTTCGCCACCCTCGATCCTCGGACCCGTCGGGTGGCGTTGGGTGAGAATCTGACCGCAGTCCTCACCGACACCGTGGGTTTTATTCGCAAGCTACCGCACGATCTGGTGGCGTCCTTCCGTTCCACCCTCGAAGAAGCGACGGTTGCCGACCTCGTCTTGCACGTCATCGATGCATCCCACCCGAGTTCACAGGAGCATTTGCGGGTCGGGCGGGAGGTGCTCGACGGCCTCGGTGTTGACCGCGAGCGCACGCTGGTGGTGCGCAACAAAATCGATCTCCTGGGATCCGGTCACGCCGACGCTGATAGGTGCAGGAGAGGGTCGGTGGCCGTGTCGGCGACGACCGGCGAGGCCATCGCGGATCTCAAGGCCGCCATTCGCACGACCCTGTTGTCGGCGCCCGATATCGCAATTCTCCGTGTGCCGTTGGAGGAAGCGGAGCTGGTGCAGCGGGCGGTGGCGCTGCCCCACCAATTGGCACGGCGGTTCGAGAATGAGTCGGTCGAGCTTGCGATGCGCATAGATCCTCGATATCTGGTCGATGCCGGGCTGGACGATTACCGAGTTGATCACTGGGGAGAGGTTCGCGGCGAAGGGGGGGCGTGATGCCGATCTACGAATTTCTCTGTGAGGCGTGCAACCGGATTTACAGTTTTCACTCCTTCAAGGTGGCGACGGAAAAGGTGCCCACCTGCCCCAAGTGCGGCGCCACCGATCTTCATCGCGTGCCCTCGCGCTTCGGCATTGCCGCATCCGCGAAACCGCCGGCTGGCGATGACGACGACGGCGCCGGTCTCGATGATCCTCGGGTCGAACGAGAGATGATGCGCTTTGCCGCCGAGCTCGAGAATATGGACGAGAATGACCCGCGGGCGATGGCGGCGGCGGTGCGTCGCATGACCGAGATTGCCGGTGAGCCGGTGACTCCGGCGATGGAGGAAATGATTCGCCGCCTCGAGGCTGGCGAGGATCCGGAGCAGGTCGAGGACGATCTCGGTGATGCTCTCGAGGAAGAGATGGGCGACGAGGGCGGCGGCGGATTCGGCGCCGCCCCACCGACCCGCGACGACGGCATCTACCCGATGTAGTCCCTGCCCGTCTCCGTCTCCGTCTCCGTCTCCGTGCCCGCCCACCCGCCCTCGGA
>CAYPBC010000030.1:0-11455 GCA_964408845.1 uncultured Thermoanaerobaculia bacterium | reverse complement strand
TCAGACTGCTCGGTTGTCAACATCGTCCGCAGGTTCCAGCCTGTCCACTACCCAGTCGTCCGCCATCTCGGCAGCCCGATTGATGGCGCGAATGCTGCCATAGGCAAGCCACAGCACCCCGTTGTGAACACCATGTACGACCTTGGTGGGCGCGGCGATGGGTGTGATGGTCTCGAGCACTCGAAAGGGCTTTTCGGCCGCGTGGCGGTGGTGCTTCTCCACGAAATCCGCGCCGCGCTCCACGCCGTCGTGGATCAGCCGCTTGAATCCTCTGAGACGCTTCCAGGCCTCTTCATTCATCTTCATTGACCCAACGTTCGAGGTGTTCGTAGACAGCGGGGTGCCGGGCCAGGGCCAGGTGGTTCAGCCCCGGTATCACCTGCACATCGGATCCGCCCGGCGCGCCCGGCTGGGAGCCGTGGGCCCGGCTGGCGGCGCTATCCGGCCGTACCATGGCGTCCCCAAACGTCCCCACCCCGGCCACCGCCTGACCCACCGCAAAATGGTGGCGGGCGGTGGTCAGCCAGGGGACGGGTACTCGGCGATTGTTCATGAGCTCGTCCGGGTCGCAGTCGAGCCAGTCCTCATCCGCCAGGTTGCCAAAGCGAAGATCCTTCACCCCACGGCTGCGGGTATTCAGCACCTCACTGACGACGCGGGTGGCCGTGGTGTCAAAGCGGTCCAGCACATTGGTCGCCACGTTCGTGGCTTTCTCCAACGGCGCCCCCAGGTGGGGCGAGCCCAGATAGACGACGTGACGCACCCGCGATACCCAATCCTGGCCCGCTTGGTGACAGGCGCTGCGGATGACCAGCCCGCCAACGCTGTGGCCGATGAGCAGCAGCTCCGTGACGGCTGCGTCGTGGCGCGCGCAGAATCGTTCCAAGAGACCCGCCAACTGTTTGCCGTTATTGGAGATGCGCAGCCCCGTATTGAAGCGCAGGTACAGTGGCATGTAGCCACAGCGCCGCTCCAACAGCTCGCCGTAATCGCCTCCCTCGTGGGGCGCGGGGAATGACCACAGCGACTCGTTGCAACCGAGCCCGTGCACAAACACGCAGACTCTGCCCGTCGGGGGCGCCGCGATGTCCTCCGGCGCCACTGGTCGGTTGTCCCGGTAAAACGCCATGGACTGCTGAAGCCCGCTGTCAGTCTGTGAGAGATAGTCGCCGAACCAGGCGTTGAGCGCGCTGATGGCGTGCTCGACATTTCCCGGCCTGCGTCTTCCCGGACTGTTCCCTTGCCCCGCCATGGGCGCGAGCCTAGCACGTTTCCATCCGGAAACTCCCGAGGGCACAGCACAGCTCTCGATGCGGAAACGATCGTGGCGCGAATGGGAATTGCGGTGTTCAGTGACCGGCCAGGAGCGGGTCAGTCTCCGAGCGGGTCGGCTAGAGCCTCCGCGAGAACGGCTTCGATGAGATCCTTGGCGCCTCCCGCAAAGCTCTGGAAATGGATTCCGACGCCCTTGACACCGCCTCGTTCGGGGATAGCGCACCGCACGACCCTCCCCTTGGCGGATATCAACTCACCCTGATCACTCACGGTGATGGAAATGACCACTTCCTCACCCAATTGGAATGGGGTGTCGGTCTTCACCAGCACTCCGGAAGCGGAAAGGTTGACGGCTGTGCCGAGGACCGCTTCGCTGCCGTCGGCGAGGGAGGCACGGAGGCGCGTTGAAAACCGGACATCGGCTCTCGGTGCGATGTCGAGAAGTTTCGCTGCCTGCCGGCCGATGAGCTCCGGGGGATCGGCAAGGAACATGATCCGATTAACGCCCCACCCGATGAGGGCGCGGGCCACATCCACGCGTCCGGGCTCGGCAAGCACGAGAATAGAAGCCTTGCAGCTCGCCGAAGACGGGTCGCGGATCATCCCAACGACCTCCTCGAGCGTCAGCTCCTCGGGGTCGGCGCCGAAAATGATCAGGTCGAAGGTCTCGGCACTGGCGAGCTCGATCGAAGTTTCGGGTGTCGCCACTCGGACGACGTTCAACTCTTGCCGGTCGAGCACCGGCGCAAGCCTCTCAAAAGGGCCGCGTCCGATTCCTGCCACAAGGACCTTCGATCGCTTGTCGGTCACGGGTCCTCCTCACGCGCTGAACTCATACAGCTTCCACTATACCTCGAAGCCAGCTACAGAATGTCGCGCCCTGACGAAGGGAAAGCCTCAAACCTTCCGCACCCAACCTCGTACTCACAGTCTATCGGTTCCGCCCTTGCGGCGGGCGTATTCTATCTGTGCTAGGGGGAAGTCATGCGTCTCAACCATGTGGTTTCGGGTGTGATGTGTGTTGTTGCCTTGCTGGTGGCGTCGGGCACGGTTTTGGCGTCTGATGCAGCGCTGTGGCTGCGCTACCCGGCGATCTCGCCCGACGGCGAAACGATCGTCTTCAGCTTTCGCGGCGATCTGTGGCGGGTGCCGTCGGTGGGTGGTCAGGCGATCCAGCTGACTGTGCACGAGGCTCACGACTACAGACCGGTGTGGTCGCCGGATGGGTCGAAGATCGCTTTCGCCTCGGATCGCTACGGCAACTTCGACATCTTCGTGATGGAGGCGTCGGGCGGCGCTGCAGCGCGGCTCACCTTCCACTCGGCAGCCGACAACCCAACCAGCTTCACACCCGACGGCACAGCGGTGCTCTTCGCCTCTGGGCGGCTCGATGCAGAAGACATGGTCGGTTACCCGCGACGCGGCTCACAGCCCGAACTCTACAAGGTCGCCCTGACCGGTGGTATGCCGGAGCAGGTGCTCAGCACCCCCGCGATCTATGCGGTCTACGACTCGGCCGGCAAGCGGATGGCCTACTCCGACCGCAAGGGCCTCGAGAACGCGTGGCGCAAGCACGACGATTCGTCCTTTGCCCGTGACATCTGGATCTATGACACGGAAAGCGGACAGCACACGAAGCTCACCGCGTTCGGCGCCGATGACCGCCAGCCGGTATGGGCGCCCGGCGAGGACGCGCTTTTTTATCTCTCGGAACGTGATGGCACATTCAATGTGTGGCAGCTTGCACTCGTCGCCGATGCGCAGCCGGTTCAGATCACCCATTTTGACACCCATCCAGTGCGATTTCTCAGCACTTCAAACGGTGGTGATCTCTGCTACACCTGGGACGGCGAGATCTATGTGCAGCCTGCCGGCGCTGCGGCGAGCCACACGATCGGTGTCAATGTCGCGGCCGACAGCCGTCACAACGATATCGAGTACATCGACGTGGCGAGCGAGATTACCGATTTCGATGTGTCGCCCGACGGCAAAGAGATCGTCTTTGTCGCCCGCGGCGAAATTTTTGTCACCTCGACCACCCACGGCGACACCAAGCGCATCTCAAACACCCCCGAGCAGGAACGCTCGGTGACCTTCAGCCCCGACGGCCGCAGCCTGCTCTACGCGTCAGAACGCGGTGGGAGCTGGAATCTCTACCGTACGGATCTCACGGACGATGAGGAGCCGAGCTTCTTCAACGCCACGGCCTTTTCCGAAAAGCCCGTTTTGGTGACCGAGGCCGAGACCTTCCAGCCCGCCTTCTCGCCAGACGGCCAGGAGGTTGCCTACCTCGAGGACCGCACCACCTTGAAGGTGCTCAACCTTGCCTCGGATGCGAGCCGAACGATCGTACCCGGCGACGCGACCTACTCCTACACCGACGGCGACCAGTGGTACGAGTGGTCACCCGACGGCAAGTGGTTCCTCGTCGAGTTCCTGAGCCCAACCCGTTGGTCGTCCGAGGTCGGTCTGGCGCCGTCGTCGGGTGACGGGGAGCTGGTTAATCTGACAAAGAGCGGTTACGAGGATGTGTGGCCACGCTGGGCGATGAAGGGTGAGGCGGTGTTCTGGTTCACCGACCGTCACGGCGAGCGCAACCAGTCGGGTTGGCCGTCTCACTACGATGTCTACGCCTCCTTTCTGACCCGCGATGCTTGGGACCGATTCCACCTGACGGAGGCGGAGTACGAGCAGCTCGAGGAAAAGGAGAAGAACGACAAGAAGGACGATGGTGAGAAGAAGGACGACAAGAAGAAGGACGCAAAGGACGATGGTGAGAAGAAGGACAACGAGATCAAGCTGCCCGACCCGGTGGACATCCAGCTCGACGGTCTGAGAGACCGGACCATCCGCCTGACCCAGCACTCCGCCGACATGGACGATGCTCAGATCACCCCCGATGGCGAGAAGATCCTCTACCTCGCGGCATTCGAGAAGGGATACGACCTGTGGGTCTACGAGCCGCGCAAGAAGGAGATCAAACTCCTGGCCAAGCTCAAGGCCGAACGCACAAATGGCATGCAGCTCGACAAGGAAAGCAAGAAAATCTACGTTCTCGCAGACCGCCAGCTCAAATCGGTGGAGGTGGAATCGGGCAAGGTGAAACCGGTCTCGCTCCAAGCCAAGATGGAGCTCGACTCGGCGGCCGAGCGGGCCTACATCTACGAGCACGCGTGGCGCCAGACCCGGGAGAAGTTCTACGTCGAGGACATGGGAGGCGTGGACTGGGATCTCTACCGGGCAGCCTACGCGCGTTTTCTACCCTCAATCGACAACAACCGCGATCTCTGCGAGTTGATCTCCGAGCTCCAGGGTGAGCTCAACGCCTCCCACCTCGGGTGCTACTACCGGCCACGCGACCCGTCCGCCGACGCCACCGCGACCCTCGCCTTCTTCTCCGACCCCAACTACGATGGCGCCGGGATCAGAATCGCCGAGATCATCGACGGCGGGCCACTGCAGATCGCCGACACCAAGGTTGCGGCCGGAACCATCATCGAGGCCATCGGCAGCCACACCATCGCCGCCGGAGAGAACTGGTACCCCTTGCTCAACCACATGGCTGGAACGCTGACCCGGATCTCCCTTTTCGATCCGGCGACCGGCACACACTGGCAGGAGACGGTCAAACCAATTTCCCAAGGTGCCGAGTCTGAGCTCCTCTACCAACGCTGGGTGCGGTCACGGCGTGCCGAGGTCGATCGGCTCTCCGGCGGACGGCTCGGCTATGCCCACATCCGTTCGATGAGCGACAGTCGCTACCGCGAAATCTTTGAGGACATCTTTGGCAAGGCGGTGGACAAGGAAGGCATCGTTCTCGACACCCGCTTCAACAATGGCGGCAATCTGGTCGAGGCGCTGACCGTCCTGCTCACCGGCGAGGTCTATGCGCGGGCGCTGCCGCGCGGTCAGAAGATCGGCGTTGAGCCGTCGCACCGATGGACCAAGCCGTCGATCGTGGTCATGAACGAGGGCAATTACTCCGACGCCCATTGCTTCCCGGCCGCCTACACCGCGCTCGGAATCGGCATGATGGTGGGGATGCAGGTGCCCGGCACGTGCACCTCGGTGTGGTGGGAGCGGCTCCAGGATCGCAGCATGACGTTCGGAATCCCCGAGGTGGGCTATATCGATAACGAGGGCGACCTGATGGAGAACAAACACCTCGATCCGGATTTCGCGATCGACAACGACCCCGCACTGGAGGCGGTGGGCCAGGACCAGCAGCTGGAAAAGGCGGTCGAGGTTCTGCTGGCGGAGATTGCTACTCGAACTCGAGAGTGACCTCGGGGCCGGGTGCCTTCTTGCGTTTGAGGCGTACCGGGGTCACAGGGCCAGCGCTCGGTTCCGGGTCGGGGTCAGACTCGCGGTTGAGGGCATCGAGGTAGTCCCGCAGCAATAGCGCGCCATCGTCCTCAAAGCTGAGGAACTTGATGCCGATGCCGTCAATTTTCCCCCGACCGCGCGTAGCGTGGCGGACCAGCTCGCCACGCCCGAAGATAGTGCCCACAGGGTCCGACAGGTCGATCTTGAAAACCACCGGCGACCCGAGCTGCGGCTGGTGCCGGGTCTTCACCAACATTCCAGACATGGACAGATTTTCGGTCTGACAGAAAAGCTCGCGCCCACTGCCGCCAAGGACCGATTCAACGTTGGTGGGCAGGCGAACGGTCGCCCTTGGTGCGACATCCAGAAGGGTCGTCATCTGCGCGCGGATGATCTCCGGAGGATCGCTGACCAGCATGATCCTGTTGACGCCGTGGCTCTTGAGCGCCCGCACCGCATCCACCTGGTCGGGCTCGGCGAGGATCAAGACGGCGGTATCGCGGCTCAGCGACCGGGAGGCCCGCAGCTCGCGAATCACATCTTCGAGCGGCCTCTCGCCTGGCTCGGCATCCATGATGATGACGTCGTACCGGGTTTTCTTGGCCAGCGCCACACCGGCCTCGGGTGTCTCGACCCACTCGACGTCCAACGCATCGCGTTGCAGCTCGGGCGCGAGTCGGTCGAAGGCCATTCGCCCGAGCCCAGCCGCCAGCACTCTGGGTTCACTTCTATCCACGATCCCTCCATCGGCCCACCCGGTTCCACCGCAGGCGGGCCCCGCATGAGATTGACACCGGAGGGTCGCGCACACGACCTGTCCGGGCCGCACCCATCTTCCATTATCACATTTCCCCACGCCGGCATGCCATTCGCCATCGTTTTCGAAGATCCGGCGACGGCGGATCTCCGGTTCCCATCACCAAGAGCAGCGGGTAAGCCCACGATGGATCCTCCTCGACGCAGACTGCAGCCGCCGCCAGCCAGGGGTTGTCGCGGGGAATCGCGATCCCGCATGAGGTCCTGCGCACAGCGCCCAACCCGTAACAGAGCTCAACCGTCAAGGAAGGATCGTCAGCGCGGAGGGCGGCCAGTAGCTGCCGTTCCCCAAGGCGCAGCTCCGACGCCGGCACCAATCGCGATCCCATAATGCCCCGCACGCGACGCCACTCCTCCGCTGCGGCATGGCGCAACCCGCGAACGGCGCGATCGATGAACCGGTGTTCGCGATGAAAAGGGGCCTGGAATCTGACGTCGACCAACTCGGAGAGCAGACCGCACATCTCAGCCGAGATCACAAGCATCGAGTCCGCTTCCAACAGCGAATCGTCGATCGCCACATCGGGATCAAGCGCCGAGAGGACTCCGCCGCGGCGCTCGGCCAACACACCGATCTCCTCGATCGAAAGACGTCGCTCGCCGCCGGCGGTCGGAATCAGCGGGACGCGGCTCACCTCGTGGTCCCGGCGGTTCCGGCCGGCCGCCCGCAAGAGGAGGATCGTGAGCCGCCGGCGGGAAGTCTCTGCCATGTGCGGTAGGCGACCCGCCACCTCGATCATCATCCACACCGCCCGATCCACCAACTCAGGCAGGAACGGGGAAACCACCCGCCTGAGATCGGCCGAGCTCGCTCCTCCGGGGACGATGCCGGCCAGTTCGACTGCGGCCTCGAAGGGCGGAAAGCCGGGCACTCCTGCGCGCGCCGCGACCACCCCGTCCTTGAGCAGCCACAGCACCGGCTCATCTCCCGCACTCGTCAACCCCAAACGGCACGGAATCGGGTCGTCGAGGCGGAGGTGGTAAAGACCGCCTGAAAATCCCTGTGGCGCTTGCCGACCGTTCACCAAGACCCTGGCGTCGGCGAACCGCGTCGCCATGCGCACCCAGGCGAGCGCGCGCCTGCGGTCAAAACGGGCGCAGCCCCAGCGAATTTTCACCTCCGTCTGCTGGATGCCTCCCAAACCAACTATCAGCCGCGGCCGGCCGCCATCCCGGTGTTCAAAGCGCAGAGTGGACGTGACACCGCCGCACTCCACCCGAAGCCGGGCGCCGCGCAACCCCGCCGCCCACATCAGCGGCTCCATCCCCGAGGCCTCGAGAGCGCCGATAGCCCGCTGTCGCTCGTCGGCGCCGAACCGCCGATCGAGGGCCGATCTCAGATCTCGAATTGGGTCTTCGTCGATGACCGCACCGTTCCAGCACACGGTCACACCACCCCACCGGGAGTTCACAAACACCTCTTTCGCGCCCAATCGCAGCGCCAGCCGTACGAGCTCGGCCGGGACCTGCCAGGTTCCGCGGAGTTGCGCCTCACATAAAGTACGGAGCTCACTGCCGACATCGATGGCGAGCAGCTCCCCGGTGCTCATGACGCACCTCCGCCCGATTCCAATAGCGCAGCCTCGGCCAGCGCTCTCAGGCACCGAGGCCGCGACTGCGACCCCACACCCATGGCGTCAACGACCGAATCCGCGAGCAGAAGAGCCGCCCGAGCGGGTCGCCTGCGGCCGAGCCCGCAGACCGCCTTCCACAGCTCGCTCTCCTCATCAATCACCACCCGGCATGACGCCCGACCCAGCCCGAATGCACGACCGTCAAGCACCGCAATCTGCTGCCCGACCTGGGATGCGATTCGCAACCGGCAGGGTTCGCCGGCGGCATCGAACGCCTCCTCGACCCGTTTTGCCAGGGGCTCGATCCACGACCTCTCGAGGATCTCCTGCCAGCGATCCAGATCGACCGCTCCGAGCGCCTCGGCAACCACCCGGCCCTCACGGCTGCCGCCGTCGATCACCATGCCTCCTGCCCCCGCCGCTGCCGCCGCCAACCGCGAGGTCCGCGACCCGCTGCCCAGCCGACCCCGGCGCAGCCCGTCGCGCGCCTGCGCCAACGATATCGGAGGTCGTTCGAGCAGCGGCACCACCCGCCGATTGAAGAGAGGCCGAATTCGCGCAAATGCCTGCGGGCGTTCGGCGGCGGCGCGGAGCAGATCCGACAGGTCGGATCCGTCGCCCGGGTGCAAGCTGCGCCTCCACGATCGTCGAACCACCACAACTGCGGCTGCGACAACGACCAAAAACACCCCGCCTACGATCAGCATCCATCGACCGGCTGCGATCGACCCCACCGACCCGACTGCTTCCGCAGGCTCGCTACCCGCCAACGCCGAGGTTCGCTCGAGATCGACGCTCGCGTCAACCACCGCCCAGTGCCCGTCCGCCCCGAGAAACTCGACCCACGCATGCAGCCCGGCGAGGACCCGCCCTTCGCTCCCCACCCAACCCAGAGCGAGGCGCGATGGGACTCCGGCGTGATCGAGGATCCCAGCCAGGAGGGCGTTCTGCACATCGCAGTCGCCGGCGCCTACGACCAGCGTGCGGCTGAAGAGGTCGAGACCCCTTCGCCGTGCTTCAAGGAGGCTTCTCGAGGTCGCCCGCGACCTGTCGTACCTCACTCGACGGCGCACGTAGTCCGCCGCCACCGACGCCCGATCCGCCCGGCCAAGCGTGTCGAGATCGGCCACCAGCGGCCCCAGCTCCGCGGGCAGCTCCGGCCAATCGCCGGCAGCGGCCGGTGCACTTTCCGGTCCCGGCGAGCTGACGTAGTAAAGTCGCCCGACACGAGCCGCCGGCAATCGAATCGCCGGCTGTCCCACCGTCGTAATGACAACCGGGACCGGCTCGGTATTGAGCCGCACGCTGCCCGGGTCGACAACGTGGCCGGTGGGGACCGGAAGGCGGAGAACACCCGCGCCGGCATCCACCATCATCTCGATCTCGACGCAGCCCTCGACGCACGGTTGGCCATGGTAGGGCCTGGTCACGGTCGACCGATCCGCGGCCGGCACACCGTCAGCATCGAGGCCGTCGATCACCAGGGCGGCGAACCACAGGTCCTGATCGGCGGGTCGGTAGCGGAGATCTACCGGGGGGGAGACCCCGCCGAGGGTCTCCACACTCGGTCCGCGATAGCTCCCCTCGAGCCCGCGGTACGGCGCCGATACCCGGTCTGCCCCGCTCGAAGGGGCCTGGACTTCCTGAGCCGTGGGCCGATATTCCCCGTTTCCGGACCACCGCTGCAGGGCGAGCCAGCCCAGACCGAGGATCACGACGGCCGCAACGCCGGCCACCGCTAACCGCGGCAGTTGAACCCCGGCCCAAAGATCGCGCATCCACTCACCAATTCGTCCGTGCCGGGTGGTTCGTGCAAACCGGTCCAACTCCGCCCGGACCAGGCGCCCCAGCTCACGATGGCCGATCGCCACAAGGCGTCGCAGCGCACGGTCCTCTCGGGCGTCACCGCGCGCCATAAGAACCGAGAGATCGCGGCTGTCGATCCTGACCCTGGGCGCGGAACCCCCCGTGGTCGCCAGGGGCGGGGGACGGCCCGGCCTACCGCCTAGCAGCAAGTCGTCGAGGCTCGCGGCATCGCGCACCTTCAGCCCATGGGCGAAGATCTCGACCCGCGGCTCGTCGCCGAGAGCGACTTCGCCTCGCAGACCCCGACGCTCGAAGCTCAGGCTCGGGGGCGGAAGCTCGTGCTCGGCCCGCACGATTCGTCCGTTGACGCGCACCTCGAGGGGCCGCTCCGGTTTATCGCGACAGCTCAGAAAGGGGGCATCGCGAAGTACGGCATCCCGAATCGCGCCTTCGAGATCGATCTCGCGCGCGGGCCGCTCGAGCACGATTTCGGTGCCCGGATCCATCACCGCCTGCTCGCGAACGGCGTGCTCGAGGTCGCCGTCGAGTCGGACCAGCCATCCGTCGCTGCCGTCGTCGGGACTCGAGCCTATGACGATGATATCGGGAGAGAACCGCAGAACCGACCAGAATCCGATCCCAAATCGCCCCGCCGTCTTCGAGCTTCCCCGCTTGCTCGACGCGTAGAGAGTGAAGAGGTACCGCCGGGCGTGCTCAAAGCTCATGCCGGCGCCGTCGTCCCGGCACTCGATCCGATCTCGCCCCTCGCTCCGCGTCGTCGTGATCCACACCTTGCGCGCACCGGCGTCTCGCGAGTTCTGCAACAGCTCGCGCACGAATACCCACGGATCCGATCCATAACGTCCGGCTTCGAACCGGGCGCGCTCCCTGAAGTTGCTGGCAGCATCGGAGGTCACGGGAACAGGGTACAGGGTGCAGGGTGCAGGGTGCAGGGTTCAAGTCGGCCCTGTACCCTGCGCCCTGTACCTGGGCGGCTTGTTGGATGGGAGGATAGAATGAAGCGGTGACCATCGACCAGACCTCCCGGCTACAGACCTTCATCCGCTCCACCCTTGGATGCGGATGTCCGGACGAAGTTCTGCGGTCGATTGACTGCTCCCACACCACAGTCGACTGCGACCAGGACACCAGGCTTTCTCGCATCGATGTCGGCGGGCAACTCCTCGTGTACGTCCTCCACGCGTCGGGCAATCCACACCAGGTCGCGACCACCCTGCCGGGGTTGATCGCCGCAGGCCTCGCGGAACGTGACGGGGCTGGATTCAACCGTCTCCGAGTCGTGGTTGCGACCGATGACCCGGCCGCCTTTCTTCCGATCGTTGAGCTGGCCTTCGCCCAGTCGGCCCCGGCAGACGACCGCCTCCACCTCCACGTGGTCAAGGTCGGGGATTTACCCTTCGGGTAGGTATTAGGTATTAGGTATTAGGTTTTAGGCATTAGCTCATCGCAAGATCCTCGGAAAACCGGAAGCTGCGAGTCTAAGGGTTGGATCCTGGCCACACTTTCGGCCGAAGGCCGCGGCGGCGGCCTACCGTGAGCTAATACCTAATACCCAACACCTAATACCTAGTAGAGCGGCTCGGCCGCGATCCAGTGCATGATTGGATCGGCCTCGAGCTGATGAGCTGCATGATCGT
>CAYPBC010000029.1:0-11491 GCA_964408845.1 uncultured Thermoanaerobaculia bacterium | reverse complement strand
GAAGGAGGAGGCCATGAGCCACGCGCTGGCGACGGTGCTTCACCGCGGCCGCGAGGCCGCGAGTAACGTCATGTCGGCGTGCCTGGCATCCTCACGGGAAGCGCGTTGAATACCGGACCCCCTCGCCGTCGGAAGCGCGTACCCAGACATCGGGCACGGAGACGGAGGAACGGGATGAGCTAGAATCGTCCCGCAAAATCCGTGGGGAGGATTGATGGCCGACAAGAAGTTCATTCCGTACGTCCCGGCGGAGACGACCATGCCGGAGCTGACGTTCAAGGCGCTGTTCCTCGGTGTGGTGATGGCGGTTGTTCTCGGGGCCGCAAATGCGTACCTCGGGATGAAGGTCGGTCTCACGGTCGCCGCAACCTTCCCGGCGGCGGTGGTGGCGATGGCCGCCCTACGCCTTTTCAGGGGCAACATCCTCGAGGAGAACATCGCCCGGACCACGGCGTCGGTTGGCGAATCGCTGGTGGCCGGCGCCATCTTCACCATTCCGGCCTTCATCATCAGCGGCGCGTGGGACGAGTTCAACCTCCGGGATGCAACCCTGATCATGGGTATCGGCGGCGTCCTCGGGGTGCTCTTCGTCATCATTCTCCGCCGCACGCTGGTGGTGGAAGCCAACCTGCCATTCCCGGAGAGCGTGGCGGCGTCCGAGATCGTCAAAGCCGGCCAAAAGGGGCAGACCGGCGCCGGTCTGGTCTTCGCCTCCATGGGCATCGCGGCGCTGTGGGAGCTGCTCAAGAACTCCGCCGGAATCCAGATCATCCAGGACTCGGCGAACCGCTTCGTCCATTTCGGGAAATCCGTCATCGAGATCGCGGGGCGGCGATTCGAGTACTCGGGCGGAATCCTGCTGTCGACGCCGGATGCATCGCCGATGGTCATGGGGGTCGGCTTCATTGTCGGTCTCCGCATCTCGGCGATTCTCTTCAGCGGCGCGGTTGCGGGTTGGCTGGTGCTGGTGCCGCTGGCCCTCTTCCTCAACCCAGCGATGATGGCCGGGGTTACAGCTGACGACAGTCTCGTTTCGCTCGCCGTCGATGTCTGGTTCCGCCAGATCAGGCCGCTCGCCGTCGGCACCATGATCGTCGCCGCCTTCTATACCCTCTACACCCTCCGCGGATCGCTCGCCACCGGCGTCAAGCAGGCCCTTGCCAGCCTCAGGATGACCTCGGGGTCCGCCGAGGTCGACCGCACCGAGAAGGATCTCGACCTGAGACGGGTGTTCGTCGCCATCGGCGTGATGGCGATTCCCATGTTCTTGCTCTACCGTTACTTCGCGGCCTCCACCGGGCCCGCCCTCGTGCTCACTGTGGTCATGCTGGTCCTGGGAATCTTGTTTGCGGCGGTCGCGGGCTACCTCGTGGGTCTGGTCGGAAACTCCAACAACCCGATTTCGGGTCTGACATTGTCGGCATTGGTGATCTCGGCGGTGCTGATGGTTCTGATGGGGGTCACCGGCGCCCACGGGCTGGCCGCAGTGCTCGGGATCTCCGGCGTGATTTGCTGTGCGGCCGGTGTCGCCGGCGACATGATGCAGGACCTCAAGGTCGGCCACATCCTCGGCGGCACGCCGTGGAAGATGGAGGTCGGCGAGATCATCGGCGTGGTCGCCGCAGCGCTGACGATGCCGGTGCTGCTGATGGTCCTCAACAAGGCCTACACCATCGGCTCGGTGGAGCTGCCGGCGCCGCAGGCGGGGCTCATGGCCCTCATGGCGCAGGGTATCGTCGGCGGCGAGATGGCGTGGCCGTTGGTCATCGTCGGCATGTTCTTCGGGGTCGCCCTGATCCTCATCAGCGCCCCCGCACCGATGCTGATCGCGGTCGGCATGTACCTGCCCTTCGGAACCACCGCTGCGGTCTTCGCCGGCGGCATCATTCGCGCCATTCTGGATTGGTTCATGAAGCGCAGCAATGCCTCGGACGAGGAAAAGGCGCGGGGCGAAAACTCGGGCGTCCTCGTTGCATCTGGCCTCATCGCCGGTCAGTCACTGATGGCGGTGTTGCTGGCCTTCGTGGTTCTGTATGAGCAGGCCAAGCTCGGGATAGCCGGGAACGAGCATCTCTTGCCGCAGATTTCCCACAGCTTTTGGGCCGGCCTCCTGGTCTACCCGCTCCTTCTCGCCCTGCTGGTGTGGCTGCCGCTGAGCCGGATGAGGACGACAGGCGCCCGAACCAGAGAGTGAATAGTGGCGAAGAGGTATTCCCTGCGCGAGGAACGGGTGGTCGACCTGCTCGAGTTCGAGCCGCTGCGCCGTGTGCCATGGCGGGAGGGGGAGAACGGCCGGGTGATCATCGACCGCCCGCGTCCCGCCATCCGCGGTCTCAGCGGTCTGCTCGCGAGCGCCAACTGGCTGGTCACCCCGCGGCGGATCCACCTCGATGACATTGGCAGCTTCGCCTGGCGGCGGCTCGACGGGGCGACCAAGGTTCGGGCGCTCGCAGGGGTGATGCGAGAGTCATTTCCAGAGTCGGGCGACCAGCTCGAGGAGCGGCTCGGACAGTACCTGAGGGCGATGCGGCGTTTGCGGCTGATCGCCTTTCCCGGTCTGGAATGAAGGCCTCTCTCATCGTCGTCTGTCACCGCTCGTCGGAGGTGCTTCCGGTGTGCGTGGAGAGCTTTCGCCGCGAGGCGAGAGCGGCCGGAGTCGAGGCTGAGGTCGTGGCGGTGGAGCAGTCGGCGGATGCCGACGAGGCTCGTCGGGTTGCTGATGCCGCCGTCGACGTGATCCTCGAGCGCCCCAACCGGGGCTACGCGGCGGGGCTCAACGCCGGTGTGGCTGAGGCCGGCGGCGAGGTGCTGCTGCTGGCCAACCCGGACATCTGCTTCTTCGACGGCAGCGTCGGTGCGCTGCTGGCAGCGCTTTGCGAGGGTTTCGACGTGGTCGGTCCCCGCTTCGTGTGGGACGCCGACGGTACGGTCCTGCTGCCGCCGGCGGAGGACCCTTCGCCCTCGGCCGAGCTCAGCCGCGACCTGCAGCGCCGCTGGCGGTGGGCCTGGACGCGAGGCCTGTCGCGTTGTCTCGAGGAGACGTGGCGGGAGTGGACCGCGGAGGAGACGCTGGCAGTGAACAGCCTGCGGGGGGCGCTCCTCGTGGCCTCACGAGAGACCGTCGACCGCCTCGGTCCTTTCGACGAGGGCTACTTCCTCTACTACGAGGAGACCGAGTGGCTGTGGCGGGCGCGCGGCCGCGGCGCCCGCCTCGGGCTCGCGTCGGGCGCGCGGGTTCAGCACCGGTGGGGGCACGCCACGCAGACTCGGGACGACGCCGTCGAGCTGGAGGAACGGTCCCGGCAGAGGTTTTTCAGGCGGAACTACGGGGGGCTGTGGCGGTGGGCGCTCGGGTCGGGCGCCGGGCGGGCAGGGCGGGCGCCGATCGCGGTGAATCATCTGCCCGAGTCCGCCGAGATTCCCCAACGCGAGGTCGATCTCTGGCTGGCGTCTCCGAACCCGCACCTCCTGCCGGCCCTCGGGTGCGCGCATGCCGTGGGTCTTCCCCGCGAGTTCGCCGACTTCTGCCGTGCGTGGGGATGGGTGGTGGCGGCCGCCGACCGCGACGGATCGACGTGGCGAATCGCCGACGCCTGGACCTGGGGCGGGTGATGGTGGCGCCGGTCATCCGCCTCTACCGCGAGGGCGACGAGGTCGCGATCATCCGCGCCCTCGAGTGGTCGCTCGACGAGTGGGCGTGGCTCTACCCGCTGGAGTCGGATGGGCGGGTCATCGTCGTCGCCGAGGACGGCGGCGAGGTGGTCGCGCACTGTGCGGGGACCCCGATCCGTGTGGCTGTCGATGAGCGGAAGCTGGCGGCGGCGCGGATCGATGGCCTTCTCTCGCTGGCGTCCGGGGACGAGATCGCCGAACGGGTTGCGGAATCCTTCTTCGAGAACTTTGCGTTCTCGGGACGGTTCCCTCTGGTTATTGCCTACCGGCGATCGCCCGGCGATGCCGTCCCTCCCGGATTCGAAGGGGCGCCGAGGCGTGCGCTCGTGGCCCTCACCCGAGACCGTGCGCCGCGTTCGAAAGTCCGCCGTTTGTTGTACCGCGCCGAGCCGGCCAGGGATTGGGAGCCGCGCCTCGACGATTTATGGCACCGGGTACGCCAGGATTATCCAGTGGCGGTCGTCCGCGACGCGGAGGGCGCACTGCGGCGATTCGCCGGTCACCCGACGGTGCGCTACAAACGCTTCCTGGTCTTTCCGAGATTTTCGAGCCAGGCGGTCGCCTTTGCAGTCTTTCATTGTGACGGTGGTCGATGCGGGTGGGTCGATCTGCTGTGGGACCACGCCCACCCGGGCGCTCTCGAGCTCGCGGCGCACCTCTCGGCCCGCCTCGCCCGCCAGCTCGACTGCACCGGTGAGGAGCTGTGGCTTGCGGGCGACGAGGAGGCCCGCTCGGGTCTCGAGGGCCTCGGATTTCGAGCGGCGGAGGAGCAGCCCGCGGTGTCGGTGGCCATCCGCTGCTTCGACCCCGACCTCGATGCGACCCAGGTCGCCGAGCGCCTCTATCTGACGATGGCCGACACGGGGAGTATCTGATCGTGGTTCCGCCTGAGATTCGGCTCTATGCACCGGGCGACGAGGTCGCCATCAACGACGGCTTCAACCGCGTCTTCTCAAAAGACCGGAGCCTGGAGGAGTGGGCCTGGAAGTACGGTGCCGGCTCGCCGCCCATTCCGATCGTGGCTGCCTGGGAGGGCAATGTCCTGGTCGCACACAACGGCGGCATTCCGGCCGACTTTCAAGTGGATGGGCGGCGGATCAGGGCCTTGCAGGGGGCCGACACCCTGTCGCTGGCTGCGGCTGAGCGGCGTCCGGAATGGCGCGATGCGTGGCAAGAAGTGATGGACTACTTCGCCGAGATCGCCGCAGCCGATTTTGGCGTTTCCGTGCTCTTCGGTTTCACCGGTGGCCGCGCCGTGAGCCACATGGTTCGGCGGGCCCGCTGGGACTCGGTGGCGCCACGGCGGATCCCACTCTATGTGCGGCGGCAGCGGCCGGCCGGACGATCCCTGGCATCGCGGTTCTTCAGGGCACGGTTAATCGGAGATGACGAGCCGGCCCTTGATAGATTGTGGGACCGGGCGGGCCGCCGCTACCCGGTGGCCGTCGTCCGCGACGCGGAACACTGTCGTCGCCGGTTGAGCGGCCACCCGAGTGTGCGCTACCACCGGTGGTTGATCACGACGCGCCTCTCCTCGTCCCCGGCGGCCTTCGTCGCCTTCCGCACCGATGGTGGGGTGTGTCGCTGGGTCGATCTCGTGTGGGACGGGCGCCCCGGGGCTCTCGAGCTGGTTGATCACCTCTCGCGCGGGCTCGCCGAGCAGACCGGCGCCGAGCGCGAGGAGCTGTGGCTCGACGGGGACGAGGAGGCTGCGAGCTGGCTCAAGGTCTTCGGCTTCGAGGGCGGGCCGGATCCCAGCGGCGTGGCGAGGGTAGTGCGCTTCCTGGACAAAGACCTCGACGCCGAGGCCTTCGCCCCGGGCCGCGTCTACACCACCATGGTGGACGCGGATCTGGTGTGAGGCTTTGGGTTGACCAGACCTTCTGTCAATCCGGTGTTTCGGGGCTGTTGGCACTCTCCGAGACCGTCGATCACGCTCTTCTCGCCTTCTGAAATATGAGGTTCAATCAGTCGCGCGTCTCTGCATCGAGAACTGCGCTGTCCCCCACAGAGTTTCCGGATGGGAACGAGCTAGGGTTCGGATCAGCCTCCTTGCCGCGCAGCACGCCGGCGAGCCGACCTGCCAGCAGTCGGGCGAGCTTGTCGCTGCCCGGGGTGGCGAAGTGCACCGGATCCCAGAAGTCCTCGCGCTGCCAAGAAGTCTCCCGGGCCGCGTCGACGGCCACCGCTCCCTCCTGGGCCGCGACCTCCAACAGGATCCGATTGATTTTGGCGAGCTCGCCCTCGACCGCCTCTCCTTCGATGCCCAGCCATTCGGTGAGAAAGCGGCGATCGCGAGGGTTGTCTACAGGGGCCGGGCGAAGCGGCTGGGTGACCAGGACAACCTCGATGCCGTGGGCTCGGGCGACCGCGATCAACGTGTGCAGATTGCGTCGGTAGGTTGCCAGGCCCGCCGCGCTCGCCGCGGGGGCGAGGGTGGCACTGTCGGCCTCGGCGCGAGAAGGGGAACGGCCGAGAAGAGCGCGAAGTCGCTCCAGGGCGACGCTGCGATCGAGCAGACCCGGCTCCTCGAGCTCGAATCCGAGTGCCGAGAGCATGCGCTCTGCGTGACCGTGCTCGTATGTTGGGTCGTGCGGGCCGCGGGATGCCGGCTGGAGATCGTTGAAGCCCTGCATCACTACGAGGAGATCAGGCTGTAAATCGACGTCTCGGGTGAGCAGCGCGATGATGTTCTCCAGCGTCGTCCAGGTCGGAATCCCCGCATTCCACACCTCCACCGGGAGACCCTTTGCGCGCAGTTCTCCCTCGAGTCGCCACGGCCAGGTGGTTTCGTTGCGGTTGGCGAGACTGTCGAAGGTGGTCGATCCACCGGCGCATAGCACCCGCAGAACTCCGGCGGGCTTTTCGAAGCTTCGCTCGGGCGAGCGGTAGCCGGCCGAGTTGAGAGTGAAGACCTTGCCCTGGACCTCGGCGTGGGACGCTTCTTTTCCGCTGACGTTCAGCCATGGGTGGCGCCGGAAGAGCCCGTGCACGGTCCGGTTGTCCCGATACTCGGCGAACAGCGCCGTGACCGGCCATTTCCCCGTCCGCGCCAGCTCGATGGTCCGGGTCGCTCCTTCGATCAGCGACAGCAGCAGCAGCGTGGCGACGCCGAGAAACAAGGAATAGGTGAGCTTGCTTCGAGTCGTCATGCAAACGGATTCCGCTCTAACATTTCGTCGGCAGAGTAGCAAAGCCCCATCGCGGGGGCTTTCGTGGCGGTCATCGGGTCGTCGCCCGGTTCTTTGGGTTCGCCTTGGAGGCGGCCACCAGGATGTTGGGGCCGTACCAGCCGGTCGATTGACAGAGCTGGTCCAGACCCCGCCCCATGGCGTGCAGGGGACGGCGCAGGAATGCCAGGCGCCGACGGGCGAAGCCCGGTTGATCGAGACCCTCGACTGGGCAGACCGGCTGGGGATGGGCGTAGCGACAGAGCTCGATCTGAAGGCCGGCGGCGCGGATGGCTCGCAGCAATCGGGAACGTCGAAAGCCGTGCTCGTGCCCACCGGTGAGCATCCAGAGTTGGCGCACGAAGCGGTCTGCCGGGCGCGAGAAGACACAGCCGAGCGCGAAGTCAGCGTAGTCGCGCAGGCGCCGCTCCTCTTGAAAGAGCCAGTAGTAGAACAGGTAGAAGTGGTAGGTCGTTGTGGTGAGGACCAGTTGACCCCCGGGGGCCAGGGCCTGGGCCACGTGCTCACAGAAGAGCCGGTGGTCGGGCACGTGCTCGATCACTTCGGTAGTGAAAATCAGGTCGTAGCGCCCCTCTGGAAGCGGATTCTCCGCTTGGGAAAGATCGGCGGTGAACAGCCTTTCGTAGTGCCCGATCCGGCGCGCCCGTTCGAGCCCCGCAGCGGCCAGGTCGCAGCCGTCGACCTGGCTCGCCAGCTCGGCCAGCCGCTCTCCCCAGGCGCCCGACCCGCAGCCGAGGTCGAGGGCCCGTGCTCGCCCGGGCTCTACGGCGGCCCGGAGAAAGGCACCAAACTCCGGCTGACTCAGGCGGTGCCAGTTCTCCAGCGCTTCAAAGTAGTGATTGCCGTAGAGGAAGTCGTCACCTGTGTCCGCCACGTTGCCCCTCAGCGATTCGACCTGTCGGAGTTGAAATCGCGAAAGAACGCGAGCAGTTCACGTCTCGTATCGCGCTCACGATAGCGGACGGCGGTCTGATACGCCTTCGTTCTCATTTCGGCCAATCTCTGCGTGTCCCGACCGAATCCTTCCAGCAGTTTTTCGACGGTGGCTGCCAATCCATAGACGTGGTTGTTCTGAAAGACGAAAGCGTTCACGTTCTCAGCGAGAAAATCCTGTCCGCCGAAGCCTTCGTAACAGATCGGCAGGCATCCGGCCGCCATCGCCTCCGGGACAGTTGTGTTAAATGCCTCAAGACAATTGACGCTGACCAAGAATTCAGAGTCCTGCATGAGTGAGGCGACCTTCCGATGGGGTCTGTCCATCACTTCCATAAACTCCCACGGTGGGTTCCGGAGACATGCCCTTTGAAGGAGTTTGCGAACGATCTCGTAGTCGAGAAAACCGGCTTCACGATAGCCCGGTTTGGGAAACATCAGAATGCGTCGTTGCCTGGCCCTTTTCCCTGACAATTCGTCGAGGAAGAAATAGGGAGCAATGAACGGCGGCACGACGGTCGCTTCGATATCGAAATGCCTTTCCAGCACCTCTTTAACATGGGGAAGGACCGCGACAGCCGCGTCGTATCCAAGATCCCGATAGCTTATGGCCTCGTCGAAGGGTTTGAGGATTAGATAGCTTCCCTGGACGAAAACGACGCGGCGGCAGCTGCCCCCGATCGTGCTTCCTTCATCTGCCAAGACTTCGGGTACCACGAGTACGTCATCAGGCCCAATCTCGAGCGACGGATCATCGAGGTACGCGATGGGGACACGAGACTCGAGCCAGTGGATCGAAAACCCCGAGGAGTGGTGCAGTACGGACGCCTGGACTCCAGCATTCTGCAGAATCTCGACGTGCTTGTACAAGAGACCGATGCCCCAGCTCGGGACACCGGAGTCAGGTGTGAGGTAGTAGATGGAAGGACGCGTTGGAGTCGTGTTCAATCCCTGATTCCTATTTCATGAGTCGTTACCGGGTTCGAGCGTAAATGCATTTTCGGCAAATGAAATCTTTGGGACTCTCTTCAATCCCATGCAGCCAGCGACGATACCGAGCCATTTTTTCTCCGCCCAAGACCTCTTCTACAGTCTCTTTGTTCAGGTCGCCGACGATATAATTTTCGTAGTAATCCTGGCAACAGAGTACGCATTTGCCTTGCGGCGTCACATGAAGCCACTGAATCGGACGAGACCCCGTCTGGTCGCAGCCGCAGAGCCGGCTTCCCTGCCTGATGGGGTGCTGACCGACTGGGAGATTCCCCGCCCGATCCATGATCTCGGAGTATTTGACCTCGAACCGGCTTCCTGCAAACTCGGCGGAAATTTCCTGGGAGTCGCGACGGTGATTATCGTCGCCGGTTCCGAGGACCTGGATCTCCATGTTCGGCGCGATTTCCAGATCCTTCATGTATGCCAGGTTCCTAAGAACTAAATCAACGTGACTGCCGCCCCGTTCCTTGACGTACCGTTCGGGATCGATCGTGGAGAGATTGATCGACAGATGACTTAGCCCCCCCATCTCCATGATCGCGTCCACCCGCTTCGGGGTCAATCCGGTTGCGTTGGTGAGCAGTGCAGGCGGTAGGCCGTGATTTTTCAGGAGGCGTATTTGATCGAGGAATCGCTTGTCAACCGTCGGCTCGTTATATTGAATCATCGAAACCGCCTCGATGGTGTCCCGGTACTTCGTGAGCTGGCCCACGATCCGCTCATAGAGCTCGGTGGGCATGAAGTAGGGGTCTCTGCGGCTGATCGACACTGGACAGAAGTAGCACCCCTGATTGCACACCGTGTGCGATTCGAGAGACACGTACTTGATGTGGAATCGGTGCGAAAGATCGGTGTCGGCATCGACGAGCCACTCGCCCTCTTCGAGAAGTGATCTCAGTTTATCCGGAAGCGAGCAAGGCGCAGATTCGTCGTCGTAAATCTGCTGCAGTTCGCGAAAACCGCTGTCATCCGGTTTGAGTGCGCTGTCGGTGTGCGGATTGTAGATCTGATGCGCATCGACGTGAAGGAACGGATTGATCTTCAGATTGAGCGTCACACCATCGGCTGAAGCAATGCCTTTGCTGCTTGGTTTTTTGCCACGTTTCATTGAATAACCTCTTTAGCCATCGTCTGAACCGGCATCATTGGCGGTAACCCACTGATGAGGTATATGAACAATTCCAAATGGATATTCCTCGTATTCTACGTTGAATGCGTCCTCCACCATCCAGGTGTCGTGGATGTGGAGGCCGTCCTCGGCGAGCAGGAAGACATAGAGCTTGAATGTATTCTTGACCAGCGGGAGCTCCGGGATCAAGAGCCGGACCGTGTGGCTGGTGCGTCCGCTCCACGGGCCGGCGCCGCTTCGGTGGGAGAGGAAGGAGGCCACCTCCACCTCGTCCGGTCGGTTGAGGCCGACTGTGAGGTGGAAGGCCAGCGAGGGATCATCGCAGCTGAAGCGCACCTCTAGCTCCAGGGGTTGTCCGCGGCGGTAGGTCGATCCGGTGAGGAGCCGCACCTCGTCGATGCGGGCCGGCGCCGACGGCGCGGCCTCGACGATCTCCGGCGCCTCCTGGGAGTGATCCGATTTCGCGTCGAGGAAAGCCTCATAGCGCGGTACCACCTGCTGGGTCGGGCCGAGCGCCTCGATGTTGCCGTCACGCAACCACAGCGCCCGCTTGCAGAAAGCCGAGATGTAGTACATGGCGTGCGAGCAGATGAGGAGGGTGCCGCCGCGGTCGACGTAGGCCTTGAGGTGAACCATGCACTTCTTCTGGAAGTAGCCGTCGCCCACCGACAGGGCCTCGTCGATGATCAGCACGTCCGGCTCGACCTGGACCGCGATCGCGAAGCCGAGACGCATGACCATGCCGGTGGAGTAGGTCTTGACCGGCTGGTCGATGAAGTGCCCAAGCTCCGAAAACTCGATGATGCCGGGCGTGCGCTCGACGACCTGGTCGCGATCGAGCCCGAACATGGCTGCGTTGAGGGCGATGTTCTGGCGCCCGGTGAGCTCGCCGTGGAAGGCCGACCCGAGCTCGAGGATTGACGCCACCGAGCCCGTGAGCCCCACCTCGCCCGAGGTTGGCGCGGTGATGCCGGCGAGGATCTTGAGCAGGGTGCTCTTGCCGGCGCCGTTTTCGCCGATGATTCCGAGCCCCTCACCTCTGGGCAGCTCGAACTCGATGCCCTGGAGGGCGTCAAACGGGGTGTGACGGGGCCGGCGAAGGATGCCCTCGAGGAGCCGATCCGGGGGGCGGGCGTAGACTTTGTAGGTCTTCGTGAGATTGTGGACGGCAACGGCGTTATCGCTCATCGCGACCTCAGATCTCGTCCGCAAAGACCGGTTTGAGCCGGTGGAAGACCCAAATGCCGATGGCGAGGGAAAGGAGAGTTGCGACGACCAGCGGAATGAGCGAAGCGAGAGGCGGCATCTCGCCGCCGAGCAGTGCCTCGCGGTAGAGGGTGACGAGGGCGGTCAGCGGGTTCAGCTTCAGGAAGCGCGCGAATCGCTCCGGCACCAGGCTCAGGGGGTAGACGATGGGTGTGAGGTAGAACCACCCCTGAAGCAACATTGTGTTGATCTGGGCGGTGTCGCGGAAGAATACGTTGACCGCGGCGGCGAGGAAGCCGAGACCGACGGTGAGGCCGACCTGGAGGGGGACGGCAACGAGCAGGATCCACAGCCCCGACAGCGACAG
>CAYPBC010000028.1:0-11644 GCA_964408845.1 uncultured Thermoanaerobaculia bacterium | reverse complement strand
TCGTCACCGGCGCATCAAGGTCAAGGCGCGCCGTCTCGACGGCGAACCGGTGTCGTTGACCGCCGATGGGTTCGAGGCGCGGGTGATACAGCACGAGCACGACCACCTCAATGGAGTGGTCTTCCTCGATCGCATGACCGACATCCGTTCGCTCGCGTTCGAGCCGGAGTGGGAGCGCTATATTCTCGGAACCGAATCCGACGACCAGTAACCCCAGGTATCATCGTATCCGAGGGACAACCCGCTCCCTCGGATTGGACCGGTGAGCACTCTGACCACCACATCGCACAGAATTCCGGCTCTGATCGCGATCGCGGCGATCATCGCCGGCGCTGTGCTCGGGACCTTCGAGATCGCCAATACCTCGATCGGATGGCACCTCGCGAGCGGGCGCTGGATCCTCGACCACGGCGCCTTCTTGCGCGCGGATCCATTCTCCTTCACATCGGCCGGAACCCCGTGGATCGACCACGAGTGGCTGTTCCAGTTCGGGGTAGCGGCGGTGCAATCTTGCGGCGGCGCAGCAGCCTTGGGCGTAGTGCGGATGTTGGCGGTGGTGGCGTTGGCACTGCTCCTTCTCGTGATCTCTGTTCGATCCGGTCTGTCACCCGCCGCCGCGTTGCTCCTCTCGATACTTTGCGTCGCCGGCGCCAGACCGCGGTTCTTTCTCCGTCCGGAGCTGGTCACTCTGCTGGTCGTACCTCTGGTCGTCTGGCTCTTTCTGACCCGTGGCGAACGCCGGTCACAGTTTTGGCTGATTCCGTTTGCCGCTCTGATGATCCTCGGCGCCAACGCCCACGGCGGAGTGTTGGTGGTGCCGCTCTTGCTGGCGGGGATTCTTACCGCCGAGACGGCGCAATCGTTCATCACCCGGCAAATCAATCGGCCGATGATCGCGAGCGGCATCGCCGGCATCACCACCGCCGTCCTCTCGCTGCTCGTCAACCCCTACGGATGGCGCCTCCTCCTCGCACCCTTCCGGCTCGCACACCTCGTCGACCAACCATACATCCCCAACCCCGAGTGGGTCTCTCCAACCTTCGCTCAGACACCTGTCCTCTACCTTGTGATCGCGGCTGGGTCTGTGGTCCTGATGCTTCGCGAGCGACGGGCCGATCGCTGGATCCTGTTCGTCATGGCGGCCGCCCTCGCCCTACGCCACGTTCGCAACGTCGGACTGTTCTTCGTGCTCCTGCCCCTGGCCGTCGCACCGGCATTGGCCACCTGGCGAGCGTTGGCATCGTCCGGCGACGATCACGACGCTGAGCAGCCACGGACGAACCTGCTGGCGGCTGCTGCCGCAATTCTGCTCGCTGTATCGATCGCGGCCGCACCGTGGCCGCGTTTCGGTTTCGGCTTTGCCCACGAGTATTACCCGACGCGGGCATGTTCATTCCTGGATGCGGAGGAGCTCCCCGGAGTACGGCTCTATAACGACGTCCGCTTTGGCGGCTATCTCATCAACCGGTACTTCCCACCTCGCCAGGTGTTTCAGGATGATCGCAACGAGATCCATGAAACCCTGCTACGTGAAATATGGGAGATCTTCGAAACCAGCGATGTCAACCGTTGGTCTGCTCTCCTCGCTCGCTGGGAGATCGATGTCGCCCTGGTTCGCTACCATCCGCCGATGAGCGTCACCAACCCCGAGGGTGACGATCTCGGCGAACGCGGGTTTTCCGCCCTCTGGTTCCCGAGCCGCACCTGGGCGCTGGTCTATTGGGATGAGATCGCCATGGTGCTGGTCCGCAGGGAAACGGCCCCGGACGGACTCCTCGATCGTCACGAGTACCGCGTGATCCGGCCCGATGATCTCGACCACCTACAGCAAATTCTGACCGCGGATGACTCCCTCCGTCTCGAGGCTGCCCGAGAGCTGGCACGTGCGCTCGATCAAGCCCCAGCCGGCTCGAGGGCGCACGAGATATCCACAATCCTCAGGTGACCTCTCACTGATCTCTGATTTTCTTGAAGGCCACGATCATGCACGCAGAACGATCGATTCCGTACGGGTTGCCCATGAGATCCAACGGAACCTCCCCGATGAGACCGGCTGCGATCACATCACTCCAGCTTCCGGCACAGGACCCGTGGCATCTGAAGTAGGCGGCGAGCACGGCTTCGAGAGGTCCTCGGTCCTTGGCCGTCACCGCATCATAGAGATGGCTGACGGACATCGTGCGGTCGTACTCGTCCTCGGCGTCGTCCACCGCACGTCTCCAGTACTCGATCGAGTCATCGATGGTCCACGCGTTTTCCTTGTCCCGCCACACCCCGACCATGCGTTTGATTCGGGCCGGGCCGCCGGGACGCACGGCCGCGATCTCGGCATAGTGCAGCGCCGCCTCCTGGTCGTGGAAACGCATGAAAAGATCCCAGGCCGCAGCCTCCGCCAATTGCCAGCTCTCCGGCAGATTCTCGAGGCCCTTGTCAAAGAGCCGACGCACGGTCGTTTTCAACTGCGCCTGATCGCCGCCGGTCTGGATCTCCATGATCAGGGCCCCGATCCGGTAGGCATCAAAATAGAGAGGATCGAGATCGGTGATGAGGTTGTAGACCGTCTCGAGATATAAGAACCGTTCATCGGGTTTGAACATGGAGTAGTACTGGATCGACCACAGGTAGAGGATGTCGGCCACGAGGCCAGAATTGCCGAGGCTCATGATCTTGAGCATCTCCGGAGACGGCAGGTAGAGAAGCTCCCGACCGAGTGGATCCTCCCTTGGAATCCTGCCGAGCTCCACCTCGGATCCGACCGCAATCCCAAGCAAGGCAGCGATGACCACGAGCGAGACAATTCTCCGATTCACTTCAAGTCCTTGCTCTGAAAGCGAAGAGCTGCGAGAAAAAGCAGCACCGCAACAAACGCCGATGCGTAGACAACGTCCCAAGCAACCGCTGCCGGCTGGATCGCGAGATCATGCACGACCTCGGTCTTGAAATTGAACCGCTCCAGATTCGGAACCAGGTAATACACCACCGTGATCACCGCACGGGTGAAGGTGCCGGGCAAATGCCTCGTCAGCATCCACAAATCGGCGGATGTGTGCCCCACAATGAACATCGCGAGGGTCATCAACGAACCCAGGATCGGGCGGGTAAGGACCGCAAAGAGGGTTGCGAATGCGGCCACGACCGACATCTCCAACATCGTCATGAAGGCAGCAAAAACCAGCATCGGATCGAACTGACCGGTGTAGATCAGCACCATGACCACCAAAATTACGGTGATCAGGAGGAGGTTGACAGCGACGATCGCCACCAGCCCGAGGTACTTGCCGAGAATGAACTGCCATCTTCGCACCGGTTTGGAGAGGATGTTGAAGACCGTGCGATTGTCAACCTCGCGGCTGATCAGCAGCATGCTCATCATGACCGCAATCAGCATCGAGAAGAACTGCATCGCCGCGAGCCCGATGTCCTTGACGATCTTCGATTCATCGCCGACCGTCAGCATCCCAAAGAGCTTCGTGCTGATCACCATGATGATCGCGAATCCGATGAAGAGATACAGGATCCGGTCCCGGATGGCCTCGCGAAAGGTGTTGGTTGCAATAGCTCGAATCGCCCTCATCGATCGACTCCCTCGCCTTGGGTCATGAGCAGGTCCTCGAGAGTTGCCTGTACCGGGTTCATGCTCACTATCCGCACCCCGAGGTCGGCAAGCTCCTGCATCAACCCGTCGCGATCTTCGGACGATACCCGGACCCAGGCCTCGCCGCTGCCGACGTGATGGGCGAGCAGCCGGGTCGATAGATCCTCCGGTGTCGAACCGGCAAAGGTCACCTCGTACCGATCCGCTTCACGAGAAACCAGATCGCGAACGGTTCCCACGGCCCGGACCCTGCCGTCGACGACGATAGCTACCCGGTCACAGAGAGCTTCGACATCCGGAATGATGTGTGAGGAGAAGAAGACGGTGACCCCCGCCGCGGCTTGGCGGAGAATCATGTCGCGCACGTCGCGCCGCCCGATCGGATCGAGGCCACTCATCGGCTCGTCGAGAATCAACAGCTCTGGATCGCCAAGCAGGGCCTGACCGAGTGCCACGCGTTGCAGCATTCCCTTGGAGTACGTGCCCATCTTTCGGTCGCCGCTTCCCGCCATGCCGACATCATCGAGAATCTGCGACATACGATCCTCTTGCTGCGACCGGTCGACGCCCAACAACTCTGCACAGAAACGGAGAAACTCGCGGCCCGTGAGATGGGGGTAGACGTATGGGCTTTCGGTCATGAATCCGGTCCTGCGTTTGGCCTCGAGCGACGTGTACGGAAAGCCACACACGGAAATCGTGCCTGAATCGGGGAAGATGAGCTCCGTGATCGCCTTGATCGTGGTCGTCTTCCCAGCGCCGTTCGGGCCTAGAAAACCGAATATCTCTCCTCGCAGAACATCAAAGCTGAGGCCCTTGAGGACCTCGATCGGCTTTTCAAAAAGTCCCGGGTGAAAGGTCTTTCGAAGATCCTGGACGCTCAGTTGGATATCCGCCACTGGGGCCCTCCTTTAGCTCTCGGCAGTCCCGAGAATATTATAGCGAAGGCTGTTTGGTCGGTGGGACGCTGCCCCCAGGAACCTGTAGGGGATAGATGGCGGAGCTTCGTGTCATAATGGACAGTGGCCTCGATTGAACGGTTGTCGCTGAGCGGATGCGCCGATCTTCCGGTGTGTTTCCCGCGGCGGAGTGGTTCATCTCGAGCGAAAGGAGGATCTGCATGCCCGCGCTCGCACCAATGGACATTCTCGGTCAGAAATTTTCCAGACGGTTTAAGGGCTACTCCCAAATCGAGGTGCACGAGTACCTCACCGAGCTCGCGCGCGTCATCGAGAGCCTGCTCCGAGAGCGCGGCGAGCTGAGGCAGCGGGTTCACCACATGGAGCAGGAGCTCAATGCCTTTCGCGAACGCGAAACGGCGCTCAAGGAGGCGTTGGTGGCGGCGCAGCGTTCCGCTGAGACGACCATCGAGGTGGCCCGAGTCGAGGGCCAGCGTATCGTCGATGAGGGTCACACTCTGGCCGATCGTCTCATAACCGAGGCCAACGATCGGGCGCAAAATATCGAAACTGTGATCGGCGATCTCCGCAACCGCCGTCGTGAGGTTCGCGCCGAGCTCAACCGCATCGTGGAGCTCGTACAGGGTCTGACCCAGGACGACAAGCGTCGCGACCAAGAGGAGCGATCTACCCCGCAGCTCGCGTCGTTTCAGCGACGCCCAACGGAAAGCACCGAGAATCAGGGATGAGTCTCCTCATCCGCGGCGCCCACCAGGTGGCCACGCCACTCGGACGTGCCGCACGGCGTGGCGGCAAGCTTGCGAAGCTCGATGTTCGCCCCCAGGCAGTGGTGCGGTGCGAGAGCGGGCGGATCACCTTTGTCGGAGAAGAACCGGAACACAGCAGCCTCTTTGGTGATGCGGACGAGACTCTCGATGCCGCCGGAGGTTGTGTCCTTCCGGGTTTCGTCGATCCCCACACCCACCCCGTGTGGGCCGGATCGCGGGAGGATGAGTTCGACCGCCGACTGAGCGGTGAAACCTATATGGACATCGCCCGCTCGGGCGGCGGCATCAACGCCACCGTCCGCGCCACGCGGGCTTCTACGTCCAAGGAGCTTCTCGCCGGCACCCTGGCTCGCCTCGACAACTTCCTGACTCACGGCACTACGACCATCGAGGCGAAGTCTGGATATGGCCTCGACCTCGAAACCGAAGTCCGGATGCTCGAGGTCATCCGCGAGGCCAATCGCGTGCATCCCATCAATCTCCATTCGACCTGCCTCGCGGCGCACGAGGTACCGCCCGAGTATCGTGACGATCCCGAGGCCTGGGTACGGTTGTTGATCGACGAGATCCACCCGGAAATCGCCCGCCTCGGCCTCGCCGAGGCTGTGGATGTCTTCTGTGAGACGGGGGTCTTCGATCTCGAACAGACCCGGTCGCTGCTCGCCGATGCTGCCGATTGTCGATGGCGGATCCACCTCCACGCCGACGAGCTGACCCCGCTCGGCGGCGCTGAGCTGGCAGTCGAGGTCGACGCTCTGTCGGCCGACCACCTGATGTGCGTCACCCCGGTCGGAATTGCCGCGCTCGCCGACTCGGACACCGTCGCAGTGCTGCTCCCCGGCACATCCTTTTTTCTTCGCTCACGTTACGCCCCGGCCCGGGATCTCATCGACGCCGGTTGCGCGGTCGCAGTCGCGACCGACTGCAACCCCGGCTCCTCGCCAACCGAGTCGATGCCGGCCATTCTCGCCCTCGCGTGCCTCGGCATGGGGATGGAGGTTGCCGAGGCGATCACCGCAGCCACCCTCAACGCGGCCGCTGCCATCGGCCGCGCCGACGAGCTGGGCTCGATCGAGGTCGGCAAGCACGCCGACCTGATGATTCTCGACGCCCCAAGCTACCACCATCTGGTGTACCACTATGGCGTCAACCCGGTCCTGCACGTCGTCAAGGACGGCCACGTGGTGGTCAGGGACGGTCGAAGGGTAAGTTAACCGCCCGTCGAAATTAGGAGACGTCGACCCGCAGCCGGCGGATGGAGAGGGCGTGTCCGCTCACCTCGTCGACTTCAACCAATGCTCCCCGCATCTGTACGCCCCGCTTGGCAGGCTCGAAGGGGCGGGGGGTGTTGAAGAGGAATCGTTCCAGGACCTTCTCCGGCCGCATTCCGATGATCGACTCGTAGGGTCCGGTCATGCCGACGTCGGTCTGCATGGCGGTGCCTTTCGGGAGAATGCGTTCATCGGCGGTCGGGACGTGGGTGTGGGTGCCGAGCACCGCCGTCACGCGACCATCGAGATACCAGCCCATGGCCTGCTTTTCCGACGTGGCCTCGGCATGCATGTCGACCAGGATGACGCGCACCTCCGAGTGGGCCGCCTTGATCTCCTCGAGCACCTCATCGGCACGCCGGAAGGCGTTGTCGATTGGCGGCATCATGGCCTGCCCCTGGAGGTTGATCACCGCAACGGGAACGCCCGAGGCCGTCTCCTCGACGCACCATCCTCGGCCCGGGTTGCCGTCGGGATAGTTCGCTGGGCGCAGTAGGGTCGGGTGGGCGTCGAGGAGGGGTACGCCCTCCTTTTTGTCCCACACGTGATTGCCGGTGGTCCAGACATGAACCGGGAGCGAGTCGAGCTCCTCGAGTACCTTGATGGTGATTCCGAATCCACCGGCCGCATTTTCGACATTGACGACCACGAAGTCGACGTTTTCGCGGTCGACAACCGGCTCGAGATGGCTCCTCAGAGCACGCCGACCGGCCGACCCCATCACGTCGCCGACGAAGAGCAATCTGATCAACGGGCGTACTCCACGGCCCGCGTCTCGCGGATCACCGTGACCTTGATCTGACCCGGGTAGGTGAGCTCCGCCTCCACCTTCTTGGCGAGGTCACGGGCGAGCCAGATCGCATCCTCGTCCGATATCCGTCCCGACTCGACAACGATTCGCAGCTCGCGGCCGGCCTGGATCGCAAACGCCTTTTCGACGCCCTTGAAGTCGGTGGCCATGCTTTCGAGCTTTTCAAGACGCTTGATGTAGTTCTGCAGAATCTCGCGACGCGCGCCGGGGCGAGCCGCGGACAACGCATCTGCAGCGGTCACAAGCACCGCCTCGACCGAATGCGGATCGTAGTCGCCGTGGTGGCACTCCATGGCATGGATCACCGCGTCCGTTTCACCGTGCTTGCGCAACAGTTCGCGGCCGAGCTCGAGGTGGGTTCCGTCCATCTCACGGTCCACCGCTTTGCCGATGTCGTGCACCAATCCGGCTCTCTTTGCAACCTCGGCGTCAGCGCCGAGCTCCGCCGCCATGTGTTGGCTGAGCCATGAAACCTCCATCGAGTGCTTGAGGGCATTCTGGCCATATGAGGAGCGGAACTGCAGCCGCCCCAGGAGGTTGTGAAGCTCGGGGTGGATATCCGGAATCCCGACCTCGAGCGCGGCCGCCTCACCGTCAGCCAGCAGCTTGTCCTCCATTTCTCCCTTGACCTTGGCGACCAACTCCTCGATGCGGCCGGGGTGGATGCGCCCGTCCTGGATCAGGTTGGTCAGCGCCAGCCGTGCGATCTCGCGTCGCACCGGCTCGAAGCACGATAGGATCACCGCTTCCGGCGTATCGTCGACGATCAGATCGACACCCGTCGCCTGTTCAAAAGCACGGATGTTCCGGCCCTCTCGACCGATGATTCGACCCTTCATCTCGTCGGACGGCAAGTCGACGACCGACACCGTGCTCTCGACGACATGCTCGGACGCGATCCGCTGGATGGCCATCGAGATCACGCGGCGGGCTTTATCCTTGGCCTTTTCGTTCGCCTCGTCCTCGATTCGCTTGACGAGGTTGGCCGCGTCCATGCGCGCCTCGTTCTCCATCGACCGCATGAGTTCGGCCTTGGCCTGGTCGATCGTGAGACCGGCGATCTGCTCGAGTCGCACCCGCTGCTCCGAAACCGCAGTTTCGAGCTCTTCTTCATGGGCGCTGAGCCGACCCTCGCGCTCATGGATCTCCGTTTCTAGAATCTCGACTGCCTGCTCGCGCTCGGTCAACGATGCGATCCGAGAGGTGATCTCGGTCTCTTGATCCCCGAGCCTGCTCTGGAGATCGATCAACTCCATCCTCACATCACGAGTCTCCCGCTCGAACTCGGTACGGGCCGCGAGCAGGCGTTCCCGCGCGAGGATCTCGGCGTCTTTTGAGATCCGCTGTCCTTCGGTCTCAGCCGCTGCGGCGATGCGCCGCGCCTCGGCCTTTGCGTTGGCGATGAGTCGGACCGCGGCGCTTCGAGAGCGCCTCCAAAGGGCCCACTCGACCACAAGAGCAATGAGAGCGAGCAGCAGCAGACCCGCCGCTGCTACGGGTAGTAGTTCCACGATGCACCCCCTTGTCAAGGAGCGATCAGTGCAACCGGCATCAAGCTGGAGCGAGCCGTGGTCTCAAGAGGATAAAGTGGAGGTCCCCGCTTCGGCCGTGTGAGCGAGCCTATTTGAACCTGCGAAACCACAGGTGGGGCCTGTCCCCCGTCCATCTCCCACCTTGCGGCAGGCATCAGAACGAAGGAACCCGGCTACCCTTCAAATAGGTGTTGGTTCAACGATAGTTTCACTCATCACCAACCGCGTAGGGACCTCCGGTTCTTAATTTTTCTTCCCGGTCGTGCCGGACTTCATAGCCTCTTCGATCGTTGTCACGAGACATTTGGCCTGCTTCTCCAATCTCTTCTGCCGACTGTCCTGATCCGTTTCTCGTTCTTGAAACAGTTCGTCAGCTATGTTCAAAGCGGTCAAGACTGCGATCTTGACCGAGTCTACACTCGAGCTTCGATCAGCCACCTCACGCATCCGGAAGTCGACGAACCGCGCGATTTCTTGCACCCGCGCTTCATCGCCATCCGCACGCAGGCCGAGCCGCTGGCCGAAGATCTCGACAGTGGCCCGGACCGTTGTCATCAGATAGTTCCTCCCACTAGGAGTATACAACATCCCAAAGAGGAATCATTTCCGCTCCGGAACCGGTAGACTCGAAGGGTCATCGTGACTCGACCATCCATGTGCCGCAGCCACCGAGCTCGTTCATCGTGAGGGAAGATCTCCTCGCGGAGGGGTTGCGTACGGCGACATCGCCAGCCCGAAATCGGTGGTGGATCGGTGTTCCACTGCTGGTTGTCGTCGCACTGTATGTGCTGCCGTTGGCCGGTTCGCCCCCCGCCACCAACCCCAACGAGGTCGCCCGGATCGAGCTCGCCGCCGTGCTCGCAACCGGCGCTGGCCTCGATCTAGAGTCGGCGGCCGTGATCTACGGGCTATCGGAAGATGTCGCGCGCCGCGACGGACGCATCTACTCAGACAAGGCCCCAGGGCTGTCGTTCCTCGCCGCACCGATCACTTTCCTCGTCGATAGGCTGCTGCCCTCCGTGCCGGCCACCGATCTTCCGGCCTACTGGCCGTTGCGGCATCTGCTGACCTTGATTCTGGTGGCCCTGCCGACGGCCGGGCTGGCATTCCTTGTTGCCGCCCTCGTACCCGGACAGGACCCACGCCGGCGCTCGAGTCTCGCCCTCATCACCGCTCTCGCAACACCGCTATGGACCTACGCCATCGTGTTCTTCGGCCACGCCCCCGCCGCGGTCCTGGTCACCATCGCCTGGGCGTTGCTGCTTCGCCCCGGCACCGCCGACGGCCCGCCGCGCCGCCTGCAGGCCCTGGCCGGTGGTGTAGCGATCGGATTCGCCGTCACCGTCGAGTATCCGACCGCACTCCTCCTGGGAATTATTTTCGCAGCATTGGTCGCCCGCCGAACTCCTCTGCCGATCCTCAGCTGGGCGGCAGCCGGAGCCATTGTCGGCCTCGCGCCGGCGTTGGCGTACCACCAGCTCGCCTTTGGTGCACCGTGGCTCACCGGGTACGCCTTCAAGGCTCAATCAGAATTTCAGGCGATCCACGCCCACGGTGTATTCGGAGTCTCAGTGCCAAGCCTGGAGGCGTTGTGGGGGGTTTTCTTCGGCGCCCGACGTGGCCTTTTTTACTTCAGCCCCGTCCTCCTCCTCGCACCACTCGGCATGTGGCGGATGGCACGCAGCAGCGGTCTCAGGGACGTCGGCCCTTTGGCGGCTGGGATCGCCGTCTATATGCTCTTCGCCGCCGGTTTCATCGATTGGGAGGCGGGGTGGTGCGCGGCCGCTCGTCACCTGATACCGGTCGTGCCGCTCCTCGCGATTCCGACCCTCGATGCGCTCGTCAATATTTATTCTCGATGGTCGTGGAAGGTCCTTGCCGCCGGCCTCATCGCCATTTCCGGGTTCAACACCGCCCTTTCCATCGCGCTGACCCCATTCTTCCCGCCCCAGTTCGACGTTCCTTTGGCGCAGCTCGTGCTGCCGTCTCTCACAGACGGCGTTGGGCTGCACAACATCGTCAGCGCATTCTTCGGGTTGCCTCCAATTTACGTAGTAATCTCCATCGGCGCTGCGACCATTGCCGCCCTCGGCTGGGCGTCCTCACGCATCTTGCGGATGCCGCGCCGGTGGGTGGCCGCGGTCTTCGCGGCAACCCTCGCCACTCAGCTTCTATGGCTGAGCTGGCAAGGCGCCAACCCGTCCCCCGAGGTCGAGTTCATGCGGGCGCAAGTGCTTCGACGGCTGGGCGAGAGCGACGTGGCTGACCGGATTGAGAGCTCACTCATCTCGGCCTCGACGTCTGCTCGCGATTAGTCCGCCTTGGCAAGGGTGCCGTCGATCTTCTTCAGTACCTTCTCGAGGCTTTTGCAGAGCTCGTCGCGCTGCTTTTCGAGCTTTGCCGTGCGCTCGCCAGCCTGTGTATTGGCATCGATCTGGCTCTGGAGATCGGCCACCTGCGCTTCGAGCTCCGCCTCGTGCTTCCGGGATGTGGTGTAGGCCTCCACCAATTCTTCAATCCTCGACTCGAGCTGTCTCAGCACTGCATCCATCGCCATCTCGACTCCTCTCCTCTCTTAACCCAGTTTTCTCACCGGGTGTCTACTGCGGGCGGCGATTCCAGCCATCTGTTGTGCTTTTCGCAAACCGTGCTCCTCGACGTAGTGTGACTACGACTCCGTCGCCCGATTCGCAAAAAACCCAACATCTGACTACCCTTCGCCGCCCTCGCTACGAAACCCGGTGAGAA
>CAYPBC010000027.1:0-11891 GCA_964408845.1 uncultured Thermoanaerobaculia bacterium | reverse complement strand
TTGGTGTGCGCCGGCATTCCTAATTCCTCATTCCTAATTCCTAATTCCATACCCTCACCATTCCGCATACTTCGTCCCGTCAATCGCAATGCCCTCGGAGCTGGTGCGAATGTCATACACATTCTCCCCTCCCCACATGGTGGAATCCATGTCGTCCTGATACGACCGCAGCACCCACTCGTCGTGGGTCATCGGATCGAGGGGAATGCGGCGCAGGAACCTCCTCTTGGTCTCCTGTCCGACGATCTCCACGCCCTCCACCAGTTCTTCGAGACTCTCCGGATAACCCTCACCGCCGATCTTGACCGGGATCAACCCCTGGTCGGATAGCCTCTTGTATTCATCGATGCCGGTTCGGACCTGGCGCAGGGCGAGCCGAAGGTCAGTCTCCTTGCGCCGCTTGACGGTGAACTTCGCCACCGGCAGCACCATCGTCGAAAGCACCGCGATCAGCGCCACCACCATCACCAGCTCGGCGAGGGTGAAGCCCGCGCTGCCCCTCCGAATCATGGCTTCTCCCTCTCCTGAGTGCCACCATTGACGAAGAGGGCGCCGTCCGATGCGGCCACCGGTATCGGCCGGCCGTCGCCCGTCACCGCACCAGTAGCGGTGAACACGAGAGGTGCAGGCCCTGGATCGAGGGCACGAATCTCGAGCGACACCACCGTCTGGGCACTCTCGATCCCGTCCAATACCAAAAGATCAAGCTCGATCCAGCCGTTCGCGGTATCCAGGTTGTCGCGCAGAATATCCACGCCCGGCGCCGCACTCACGGCGTCGATCGACACTCGATTCATGTCGAAGGAGAGACCGAACGGCAGCCGATAGGAACCCGCCCCCCCGCGCACCACAACCTGCAGGATCGTCTCCTGGCCCGGGCGGAGGGAAATGACCGAGGGCTCGAGGCCGACCAGAAGGGGCGGCACGGTAGCATCGATCTCGCCCACCATAGGTTCGAACTCCGGTACGTCGGACCACCCCACGTCACCGTCGGATTCGTCATCGAAAATGCTCTTGCTGCCGCCCGACGGAACGAGGTCGACCCCCTGATTTTCGGCCGCCGGCGGCGTGACCCGGCGCGGGGCCGTCGGCCGCCTCGAGGCGGGCGTCCCATAGGGTTGCTTCTCAGTTCCGCCGGCGTCCCCCCGCTCCTTCCCGGCTGCGTTGTCATCGAAGGGGCCCCGTGGCGCCCGCCCCGACTGCACCCTTGGCCGGGTTCCGCTGTAGGAGATTCGGCTCTCGGTGCCGACCCACACCGGCGCCAGGTCCTCCTCGGTGATGTCCGGGAATCGGATGATCTGCGGCGTCAGCGTGAGCACCAAATCGATGTCCTTCTTGGTGATGTTTTCGTTGCGAAAGAGCCGGCCGAGCCACGGGATGTCCCCGAGGAGCGGCGTCTTGGTGACACCCTTGGTATTGTCGCGGCGGATGAGACCCGCCAGCATGCTCGATTCACCACTCTTGAGGCGGATCACCGAGGTGACGGTGCGGGTGCCGATGGTGATGGCTTCGGTCTCGCCCACCTTCACCGTCTCGCCGACGTTGGAGATTTCGACCTTGAGGTCGAGGGTGATCTCGCGGTTGTGGTGGACCCGCGGCTCAACCTCGATCTTGATGCCGACATCCTTGTACTGGAAGGAGGTGATGGGTACGACGCTGCCGCCAACGGTGTTTGACGTGTTGAAGCTGGTGACCGGAATCGGCACCTCGTCACCAATCAGCAGGCTCGCCTTCTCGCCGTCGGTGACGCGGAGCTGCGGCTGCGCCAGTACCTCGGCCTCGCCGGAGGATTTGGCGAGATTGATGAGCACCGAGGGCACGTTGATGAACCAATCACCACGCGAGATGTTCTGAAAGTCGTCGAGGCCGAGGGTCCCGGCCGGCGCATCCGGATTGATCGCCGCGAGGTCAAGTCCAAGGTTGAAATTATAGGTCGAAAGGGCCGTGCCCATGTTGGAATTCTTGGTTGAGGCCAGGATCAGAATTTCGACGTCGATCAGCACCTCGGCCTTGGCCTTGTCGTTGATCCGGATGAGCTTCTCGGCAATTGCTACCTTGTCGGCCGTGTCGCGCAGGGTAATCGAGTTGAGCTGCTCGTTGGTGGACAGCCGCCGGGCCTCGATCAACGACCGCAGCAGCTTGTCGATGTCCTTGACGTCGGCATTGGAGAGGAAGAAGGTCTTAATAACCAGATCCTCGTACTCGCGGCGATTCTGCGGGGTGTCATCGGCGATGATGATCGAGCGCTCGTCGAGCACCTTGTAAAAGTGGCCCGCACCCTGCATCACCATCTCCAATGACCGTTCGGCCGTGAGGTCCCTGAGCTCGATCGCGAGACGGTCGTCCTTCAATTTGGGGTCGAAGAGGACGTTGAATCCGTACGCTTTGCCGATGGCGTTGTAGATCTCCTTGACCGGTTTTGGTTTGGGGAAGTTGAGCGTGATCGGCGCCGTCGATTTCGGATTGAGGACCGGCGGTTGGACCTTGGCCTCGCGTGCCGCCTGCTTGAGATCCTCGAGCTTGCGGGCCCCGTCGGGGGTCGACAGGATTTCAATCTCCTCCTGAACATCCTCCAGGACCTGCTCCGCGTACTGGTTGGTCGGGTCGAGCTGCACCGCCATCTGGAGCTCGTCGCGGGCCACCAGCAGACGCCCCAGCTTGCGCATCGCGAGGCCGTTTTGGAAGTGCTTCTGAGCCGCCCTCTGGCGCGCAAAGGTCAGCTGCATCTTGTACTCGATGTTAGTCGGATCCTCAGCCAGCGCCTGCAGATAGTGGTAGACGGCGGCGTCCCAATTTTCGTTCTTGAACGCATCTTCGCCATCGCTCGCGGTATTCTTGGCGGTGGTGCATCCCACCACCCCCATCATCAACGAAGCCGCCACCACGAAATCGAGAATCCTGATCTTATTTCTCAGACAACGATACACGGGTGTCCTCCGAACGTGCATAACCAACAAAACCAATCAGTACCGACTCGAGACCAATTTCGCGCACGATGTAGATGTCGTCGAGCACATCTCCTACCATCGCAATGTCGATTTCGCTTGTATCCGAATCGCTCCCGCCCCTGCGAAACGCCGCTACAGGGTCGGGGGCCGGTCCGAGGTAGCCGATGAACTCACGATTAAACGGCGGCGGCGGCGGTTTCGGACTGCCGTCCGATCCGACCGCCTGCCGCGGCTTCCGGGTCGGACGTGGTGGCATCGTGGGCCGTGGAATCGGGGTCGGCGACGGCGTCAGGTTCTTGGTCGGCGTCGGCGGCGGTCTGAAGGTGAATGGATTACCCTCCGACTCAGCAGTCTGCCCGCCCTCGCGACCAATCCCGTCGATCTCCAGCGGTGGGAGATTATGGGCGACGTAGTCGATCTCGCCCAGCTTGCCTGAATCACCGCCGAGACCGCCACCGCCCCAGTACCACACGCCCGCCACCACCACGGCCAGGAGAGTGCCGAGAAGAGCCGCAAGGCGGAGGCGTTCTCCGGACATCTTCCCCTTAGCCATTAGCCATCATCCCCTTCCGCGGCTTCTTTGATACCGCCGGTGAGACGACGCAACTGCTGTTCGTCCGCCTCGGCCAAGTAGGTGGCAATGCTCACATTAATACCGAGGACGTGGCTCACCGGATCCTCGTCACCTGAGAGGCTCAGGTTTTGAACCACCAGAAACTCGGGGCTCGCCTGCAGCTCGGCCAACATCTGTCGAATCTGCCCGTACTCGCCCTCGACCGAAAACTGCACCCCGAAGCGAATGAACCCGGTTCCCCGCTCTTCATTTGCGGAGTACGCGAAGCTCTCCGGCAGCAACCCCGCATTCCGGGTCGCGGAACCCACCGCGCGCAGAATGTCCGTCAGACGGTCGTCCAGATCACCAAACACGTCAGCGTAGAGGTGTGAGAATTGTCGCTCGAGCTCGGCAACCCGGTCGCGGTCTGTGGTCGTCGCCGCGAGCAATCCATCGAGACGCGCGATTTCGCTTTCAAGGTCGTTGATCTGGCTGCGAACCTGGGCCCGTCGTCCGCCCGACTCCGACGTCTGCCACACATAGAGAGCCACCGTCGCGACACACGCCATTACGGCCGGCAGCCACACCGCCAGCAGGCGTTTCCACGGGCGAAGGTCAACGGTCACGGCGCATCCTCGTACGGGTGATAGGTCATCCGGACGTTCAGCAAGTATGTCGCGACGGTTGTCTCCTCGGGAGTTTTCTCCCTCGACGGCGTGGGATTCTCAAACCGGGGGTCGGTGATCAAATTGTCGAGGAAGTCCAACATCGCGTCTCGATTTCGCGCAATCGCCACCAACGACAAGGTGACCTCGTCGGGTCCGACGCTCGGGGAAATCTTCGTCAAACGCAGATCGTAGGGCATGACCCGTTCGATGTCATTGAGCATTTCGATCCACGAAAAAGAATGTTCGCGCAGAATGACGTTGGTTGCATCAACTCTCCCCTCGAGGGACCTCCACGGAACCTTTTCGAGAACATTCACGTGGGTCTTCACTTCGGTCTCGAGGGCGCTGTACCGATGTTCGAGCTCTTCCCTCGTCGTCGTCTCATCGTCGAGGTGGTGGTTGGCGACCAGGTACAGCCTGAGATTGAAACCGATCAGGATCAGCGCCAACAACCCGGCGATCCCCACGACAATCCACACCGGTCTGGTGTTCAGAAACGGGCGGGTGGCGAGATTCGGCGTGATCACCGAAGCTCTCCAGTCACCACGGCCACCGCGGGCGCGATTCGCGCGGCGCCGACCCGGCTGACAACGGTCGTCGGTCCACAGGGCGGCGCCCCCCCGTCGGGCGCCGGCGCCAGGCGCTCTTGCGCTGCCAACCACTCCCGCAGCGCGGCATCCACAGCCGGATCGTCACAGCTCAGCTTGACCTCGATCTGCTCCTCCACACCGAGCTCGTTCTGGATGAATCCCAGGGTGAGGCCGGTTTCGCGCAGGACGGTGCTACGACTGTCGCCGCCCGCGGCGAGTGGTTTGGTGCGTAGGAGCTGCGGCACACCTTCTGAGAGCAGGAGGAGTGACACAAAGGACTCCTCGTACTGGATGACCAGGGTCGGGTGGCCTGCGCCGGCGTTTCGCGGGACGATCGCGAACAGTCGCGTCGTTATGAGGCCGACCTCTACACCAATCGAGGAGAACGTGGCCTCGACAGCCGCCATCGCCCGTTCGACACCGGCCATGACCAGCACCGGTCTCTTCCCTGCGGTCTCCGGCAACGGGACGACCGACAGTCGAAGATCGGCCGGCGCCACCGGGAGGAGCTTCTTCAGCCGCCAGCGAACCACGTCTTCCAGCTCGGATTCCTTGCGGGGAGCGCGGTCGAGATTGATCAGATAGCTGCGGAGCCATCCGGTGGGCACGATCACCGCCGCCGTCTTCGCTCCCTCCGCAGCACCCTTGAGCCTGGCAAAGACCGGGGCCACCGCTTCTCGATTCATCGCCTGCAGGCCCACGGGACCGATCTCGAAACTGTCGTTCGGCAGCTCCTCAGCGGCGCAGTGAAACTCGCCAGACGTGGTGCGGTGCACGACGACCGCCTCCCTGGGGTCCAGTGTCCACCCGGTACTCGGCGGAGGGCTGGTCAGAATACGTTCCCAATTCATTCGACGAAGGTCACCTTGTTGATGTCATGGAGCGAGGTTTCGCCGGCAAAAACCTTCTGCAGAGCCGACTCGCGCAGGAAACGCATGCCTTCCGCCTTGGCGGCCCGTTTGATTTCGGCCGCCGATCTCCGGTCGAGTATGAGCTGACGGATATTATCGGAAAGATTCAACAGCTCAGCGATCGCGAGCCTGCCGCGATAGCCCGTGCCATTGCATTCGATGCAACCGGCGCCCTCGTAGAAGGAGAAATCCCGGTAGCGATCGGGATCGAGGCCGGAATCCTCGAGCACGGTGTCCGTGACCTGGGCCTGGCGCTTGCAGTGGACACAGATGCGGCGCACGAGACGCTGGGCGAGCACGCAGTTCAACGCCGCCACGAAGTTGTAGAGATCCACATTCATGTTGAGGAATCGCCCGATCACGTCGACCACGTTGTTGGCGTGAACGGTGGTAAAGACCAGGTGGCCGGTGAGAGCCGACTGGACCGCGATTTGGGCTGTCTCCTCGTCACGAATCTCGCCCACCATCACCTTGTCGGGATCGTGGCGCAGGATCGATCGTAATCCACGGGCAAAGGTCAGGCCCTTCTTTTCGTTCACCGGAATCTGGGTGATCCCCGCGAGCTGATACTCGACCGGATCTTCGATTGTGATGATCTTGTCCTCGGAGGAACGGATCTCGGACAGGCATGCGTACAGGGTCGTGGTCTTTCCCGAGCCGGTGGGACCGGTTACCAGCACCATCCCGTACGGCTCATTGATGAACTTGCGAAGCTGTCGTTTGGTGTCATCTTCGAGGCCGAGCACTTCCAGGTTGAGAGTGTGGAACTCGGCGTTGGTCGACTCCTTGTCGAGGATCCGGATCACCGCATCCTCACCGTGCACGGTCGGCATGATCGATATACGGAAGTCGATGGTTCGCCCCGAGAACCTGACCCTGAAGCGGCCATCCTGCGGGATTCTCTTTTCAGCGATGTCGAGCTCCGACATCACCTTGACGCGGCTGACGATTGTCGAGTGGTGCCGCTTGTCGATTGGTTTCATCGCCTGATACAAAACGCCGTCGATGCGGTACTTGACAACCACCTCGCGCTCCCGGGTCTCGATGTGGATGTCCGATGCCCGTCGTTGGATAGCGTTGAAGAGGATTGAGTCCACGAGGCGGATGATGGGCGACGAGTCAGCAGTGATGCTGTCGATGGAGAGGACCTCCTCGCCATCCTCCGCCTCCTGTACCAGCTGCATACTGAAACCCTCGGTCGCTTCGTCGAGGACCCTCTGTGTGGACTCCGACTTCTCGAGTATGTCGGTGATCCGGTTCGCCGGGCCGACCACAACCTCGAAAGGACGGGCGAGGGCCAGCTCAACCTCGTTGAGTCTCGTGACGTCCGAGGGATCCGCCATCACGACGTGCAGCGTCTCACCCTCGGAGCGCAGCGGCAGAAATTGGTAGCGCAGCATAATCTCGACGGGGATGGTGCGAAAGAGCTCGGGGTCGACGTGGAACTCGTCGAGCGGATCGAACTCCATGCCCAATCGCTTCGCCAATTCTCGCGCCCTCTGTTCTTCCTTCCCGCCCTCCCTCTCCTGGTCGAGGATGACGAGTTGTTCTTCGAGGTTGGGATCTGTAGCCATGGCTCCCTCACGCAATCCTGCTCATGATTGTGAGCAAAGGATAGTAGACCGCCAACAAGAGTCCCGCAACAATCAAACCCATGACCACCAGAATCATCGGTTCGAACAGGGTCACCATCCTGGAAAGGTTGAACTCGATGGACTCGTCGAAGAAATCCGAGGTGTGCTGCAGCATCTCCGGCAGCGCGCCGGTCGATTCTCCGACCCGGATCATCGCCAAGGCCATATCCGGCGCCTGCCCGGTGTCTTCCAGTGCATCCGACAATGGCCGCCCCTCCTGAACCTCTTGCACACACCCCAAAAAGAGCTCCGAAACGTAGGCGTTGCTGATCGACGTCGAGGCGGTTTCCAGGGCTGGAACCATCGGTGTACCCCCGCCCAGCAGAATCGCCAGCGAGCGGCTGAACTGGGAGAGCGCAAAGAGATGGGCCAGCCGCCCAACGAAGGGCAGACGCAATCGCCAGCGGTCCGTGATCATCCGGCCGGAAGGCGAGGAACGCCAGACACGAATCCCATACACCGCCAACGCCACCGCCGCGGGGATCCACAGTGCGTTGCTCTTTGTGAAATCAGCGGCCCCGAGGACAATCCTCGTCGGCAGCGGAAGCTCGGTCTCGAACTGCACGTAAAAGTCCCTGAAGGACGGGATCACCTTGACCATCAGGATGACCACCAACCCAACTGACAACGTCACCAGGACCGCCGGGTAGGTGAGCGCGCCAATGATCTTTCTGCGCACCGCCTCGACCAGGCGCTGGTACTCCACATACCTTTCCAGCACCTGTTCGAGCTCGCCAGTCCGCTCGCCGGCCCGCAGGGAATTGGCGTAGAGCCGAGGAAACGTCTCACCGAGGGACAGGAACGCATCGGACAGCGCAATCCCCGTCACCACCTGCTGATGAATCTTGTCGAGAAGGGCCCGGAAGTGGGGATCGGTCTGTTGACCCTTGAGCAACTCGAGCGACTGTGCCAGCGGCATTCCGGCATGCAGCAACGTTTTGAGCTGGGTGTTGAAGAGCAGGAAGTCCTGGCCGCTGACTTTTTCGGAGCGGGAGAAAAACGGCACTCGGAAACGCGATCGTGCTCCCGAAAGGTTGAAAATGTGAAAGCCCTCGGCCTCGAGCTCGCGGCGAAGGGCGTCCATCGACACCGCAACCCGCCGCTGCTCCACCACCGAGCCATCCGGGGCTCCGAGTCGGCAGACGAACTCCGGCACTCAACTCCCCCCGGAACCCTGGGAGTGGACAACTAGCACGAGCCCGCGATCGGCATCCTCGGAGTTGCCGGCGCCGATGTAGACCTTTTGATTCGGGGCGATCAAGACGTTGGTGCGCAGAAGAATGTCGATCTCCTGGGTGCCGTCGGGTTGAACGGTCACGCGTCTGAGGATGAGTGGTCGCAGATGGAGTCGTTCCCCCGGATCCGGGCTCCCCCATGGCGTGTCCTCGGAATACTCGATGGGCTGGGCAGAGAACGAGATTTGGAAACCGCCCCCGAGATCGGCCTGTGCCGGGCTCCCAAATTCGCCCTCCAGGACGGCGCTTCCGAGCTGGCGAAAGGATGCGAAATTGAACATCTTCTGCAGACGCTGGTCGACCTGCGCCTGCGTTGCCGAGCTGTAGGGCTCGGATCCGCCCTCGAAAAGCTCGACCTGGACGCTGTAGCTATCGGGCAAGCTGTCGAGATCGGCGACGAGGATCGCCACTCGATCGACTACCTGCGGAAGATCCTGAACCGTCAACCGAGAGCGGCTCGGTTGCAGGATCAAGCTTCCGTGGTCCGAGAGCAACGGCTGCACCGCTGAGGAGGCTTCCGAGACCGAAATATGTTCGAGGGTGAAGACACGCGACACGGTCTCCACGGCCGCCGCCGCGGCGATCGTCGCCAGCAATGTTGCCGACAGGGTCAGAATTGATCGATTCCACATCTTTCAGAGCTCCATCGCGGGGTTAACGATAAAGTAGACCGCCGTGTCGTCATCGTCATCAGCAGCAAACTGGTAAACCCGCACGTCTTCACCGGCCATCTCCACCTCGACCGTCGGTGGAACTGCTTGAGTGTCTCCTTCTGCAAATGCCTCGACCCCCGGCGCTGCCGAATCCCCAATGCCTCCAACCGTCACCTTCCAGATCAACCCGCCGGCTATCATGATCACGACGGCCGCTGCCGCTGCCAGCCACGGACGCCGGCGCCTCTGCAGCCGGTGCGCGAGACGTTGTTGTCTGATCCGGGCCGTCACCGCGACTGCACACGCATCGACATCCGCCTGCAAAATCACCGGTTCGGGCGCCCCGGCGAAGAGCAGGCTCGGATCTTGCGAAAGGGCGATTTCTCGACATGACGCGCACTCGCGTAGGTGGTGTTGGAAGCTCTGCCGCCGATCTTCCTCGAGCGATTCGTCAAGATAAGAACTCAGAAGCTCTCGAAACACATTGCAGTCCATTTCATCCCCTTTCGGAGGCCGGCAGGTACTCGGGAAATCGCGCCCTCATTTCACGTCGCAGCGCCTTCCGCGCCTGAAAAATATGGTTACGGACCGTCGTCGCCGAACAACCCAGAACCTCGGCTACCTCAGTCGTATCCATACCCTTCATCTCACGCAATACGAACGCGCTCCGCTGTTGAGGCGTAAGGACTCCCACAATCTGACCGAGGATCCGGTCCGCCTCGCTGCTGTCGGCCCTCGATCCGGCGCCTTCGCCGGCTCCCACCAACCGCAGATGGTGTTCGGTGTGGGCCTTATGCGTCCGTTCCCGGCTCGACCGCGAACGCAGGAGATCGATGGCGAGGTTGGTGCCGATACGGTAGAGCCAGGTTGAAAAGCTGTAGCGAGGATTATATCGGTCGAGGCGTTGCCAGGCCTTGAGAAAGGCCATCTGAACCACGTCCCACGCCTCGGTGTCGTCGGCGAGAATTCGGGCCACCGTCCGATGGAGGCCGCCTGAATGGCGCCTAATCAACTTGGCGAACGCCTCTTCATCTCCGTCCTGCGCAGAACGAACCCACTCGCGGTCAGTCATGACCACCTCGTCGGCTATTGCGACGTCTGCCGGCAGAATGCACAGGTTCTCCCTCACCATCGTTCCCCATGAGGTTTACGGAACACCGCCCACAGCCGTTGGTGCCATCACGAATGATCGTAACACCACGTCGGGCCCTGGACGGCCCTCCTCTTCTGATTTTCCTCCCGTGCCTGGCGGGCGCGGGAGGAAAATCAGAAAATATGAACTATGATTCTCGACCGTGGAGGTGCGCATGGACATTTCAATCGAGTATTGCGTGGTTTGAAACTACCAACCTCGGGCCGCCGGGCTGGCGGCTGAGTTGGAGCAAGAGTTTGGAGCGACGGTCGGGTTGATCGAGGGCAGGGACGGGGTCTTCGAGGTCACGGTCGACGGCAACCTCATGTTCTCCAAGCGCGCCCTGGGGAGATTCCCGGACGACGGGGAGGTGGCCGGGAGCATCCGTGACGGTGCCAGGTGAAACAAAGTTAACAATGCAGAGGAATTTTTCCGGTGAGTGTGGTCTGTGTCAGCATTGTTAACTTTGTTTCACCTGGCACCGCTATGAGTCTTCAACATCCGTGGGCAACCGCCGGCGATATATGTGCCGCTCGAGGATTCTCGAGTACGGCGTCCATGCCTCGTCGTCCGAGCCTTCTGCGGCAATCGCCTCGAGCATCCCGGCCATCTTCGAGTCCAGGTTGTCGGCCATGTGCACCAGCAGGGCTTCCGGAGTCTTCGGCCGCCTCGGAGAACCAAAACCGTACTCACCGTGGTGTGAGAGCAGGATATGGAGCAACTGCCGGCGGGTTTCCCGAGGAAAGTCCTCCAGCTCGCCGATCTTCTTTTCAACGAACAACGTTTCCATCGGCAGGTGCCCGATCAACCGCCCGTCATCGGTGTACTCGATCGAGGCGGCGATCTCAAGCTCCCAGATCTTTCCCAGATCGTGCAACAGGGCCCCCGCTGCGACGAGGTCGGCGTCGAGGTCATAGTGCTCTGACAGCAAACGGGCAATCTCCGCCACCGACACCGTGTGCTCTAGAAGACCCGATCGAAATGCGTGATGCATCGACCGCGCGGCCGGCGCCGCTCGAAAGCGTTCCTCCACCTCGGGGTCGGAGAAAACCAGGGACAGCAGCCGCTGCAGGTCGGGATTGTTGACATCCTTGATCGCATCCATCAGCCGTTTCCACAGCAGCGTTGGATCGACGGATGACGAACGCAGAAACAGCTCCTCGTCGACGGAAGCCTCCGCCACCCTCTCCGCCTGTCGCACGACGATCTGAAGCTGCTGGTTGTACCGTTGCACCTGGCCCTTGATCCTCACGACGTTTCCGCGCTCGAGCACGCCGCGAACGCGATCGACGTTCTGCCACACCAGCGCCGTCACCTCGCCCGTGCGGTCGCCGAGGATCGCCGCCAGATACGGCCCCCCTCCGCGACGCTGACGAATATCGGCGGCGCGAACGGCATAGATTTCCTCGAGATTCGATCCCGCGCGGAGATCCTTGATCCACACCCGCTGTTCGTCGGTCATGATCCGCTCCACCCAGCCCAAGTTAAGCGATTCTGCCGGATGAGATGTGCCAAGCTCTTGATGCTCTGGTACTTGCGAAAAGCGGACGCATACCCGTTGGTATGT
>CAYPBC010000026.1:0-11929 GCA_964408845.1 uncultured Thermoanaerobaculia bacterium | reverse complement strand
GCGTCGGTGAAACCACCGAGCCAGACCCACCATGTGCCGGTTAGCGGGCACCCATCGGCCACGCGCATGACGATCTGGATTCCGGACGGGTTGTTCTGGAACCCGCCCGTCGCATTGATGTCCTCCACCGGGGTCCATATCAACGGTCGGGTGACCGGCGGGTTGGCGAAATCGGTCCATGTTGCGATGAACTCGAAGCGCCCATTTCGCAGGCACACCACGCCGTTTTCCAGGTTCGGAACGCAGTCACTGCCACCGCCGCCAATATATTGGCTGATCCAGGGAAAGGTGACGCTGAACTTCCCGTCCAGGTCGTAATTCGAGTAATCGCAGCCGTCGCTGGGATCTTGGCCGCACCCACTCCTCAGTTGACCCAAGATTTGGGCGTTTCCATTCAGAAGTGCGCTGCCCGAGCTCCCGCCAAAGGTGCCGCCCATAATGGTATTCGCGAAATGGAAGTTCGTCGTTGACATTCCACAGGTGAACGACGGATTCGCAACCTTGGTGCTTTTTGAATAGCCGGCCGGCCAGCCCATGGGATGGGACACTCGATACAGGATCGCACCATTGATGGGCTCGACTGTCGTCCACCCCAAGAAGCCTCGACTTCCGCTTGGCAACTGGTTCAGACGTACGAAGGTGAAGTCGCTGGTCGAACGGGTTTCCAGTAAAGTTGAGCCGAAGGTGCGGGGGAGGGTGGCCAGCGGGGGAGCGGATCCCCCGCAAGTGTCATCAATATAATCGAAGAACGCTTCGAGCGATGATGCGGCACTCTGTGTGGAGAAACAGTGATTTGCGGTCAAGAGGTACGGCACCCAGGTCGCTGGCACACTGTCGTTGACCAATGATCCGGTACAAATATAACCACTACCGCCCTCTTGGTACTGAAGATAGGCCACCGCCGCGGTGACAACATCGATCGGCGGCCAGTCGCCGGTTCCCACGCACGCTGCGTCCACGAGGCAGGAGGTGTCCTTCAATTGGACCTTCCCGCCAAGCTGCGGTCGACCTGCATCACTCAGGGGGAAGAGCTCAGAAATAGCTTCCACTTTCAGAGAAGGGGCGTCTCCGCTCTCCCAGGCGCTGTCCGGGACGAGGATTTCGAGCCGAATCTCCGGACCTCCTACCGACGGCGTCCACAACGTCCCATCCGGCCCCTGCAGCTCGGTGCCGAACGGTCCGACGGTCTCTCCGTTCTCACCGTAGACCCACATCTGCGCCTCGATCGGGAGTCGCACATCGCCGAGCCGGATTCGCATCCGCCATGCCTGTCCGACGCGTATCGCAATACCCCACGCCGTCGCGTCGTCTGCTGCCGAGCGGCCCAGCACGCCTCCAGCCAACTGTTCGAGCTTCGTGCCGGGCGCCTTATTCGGCAATACGACGGACATGACTTTGGGTAAAGGTCGTTCAATGCCGTTTCGCCGTGGTAGGTTCCCGGCCAGATTCCAGGCGGTGATCGGCTGCACCATCGCCTCGTCTGCCACCTCCAGCATCGCGGCAGGCGCCACTCCGCTCTTTTCCACCAGCCGCTCCGGAGCGGCGATGGGAGCTGGGATCGATGTCGGTCCCCACGCCGCTTGAGTTTCCTCTGCCGACAGGATGATCGGATTACTCACCGCCCACGCGGCGAAAAAAGAAGCACATATGAATAGGGTCTTTCTCAACATGATGTCCCCTTTCCTCCTTTCCAGTGTAGCTCGTGACCAGTCGAAGACGGATTGAGGCGGATCGTTGAACCTCGTCTGCACATCTGGCAACGCGAACCGGGGCGGAAGGGACAGATTCGGTTTCTCCTGCACCGTGAACCCTGTACCCTGAACTCTGTACCCTGTGCCCGGGGGGCATGTGGAAAATTCGAGATCCGAAATTCGAAATCAGAAATCCGACCTTGACTGGCGCATCTTCTCAGACGCCACCTGCGCCGGGTTGTCGGTGTTAATTCCGCTGCCGCTGGTCGATATCGCCTTCGAGACGACCTTCAGGCGACGCATCCCGGGGACCATCGCGAGGGTCAGGCGGCGGGAAATCGCGTCCGAGGTGCGGCGGAAGCTGGGGCGCGGCCTCGATGGACCGCTGTCGCTTTCCGGCTGCCTCGCGATCGGCCTGGCGGCCGTCAAGTACCTGCTCCGCAGGATCTGGCGCAAGGTCATCTACATCTTCGCGGTCAAGGATGCGACCACGGCGCTCACCGAGTACTGGCACCGCGCGTTCCTGATCGACCACATGATCCGCGCCGGCCATCTCGATCCCGGAGCGGACACTGACCTCGCCCTGCAGGTGTCCACGGACGTGCTCCGCGATATCGACCCGGGCCCGCTGATGGGCCTCGCCCGCCAGACGGTCGCCAACGCCCATCACGTGTTCCGCCTCCTACTGCGGGCGCGCCGCCTGGGTGCGGCCGAGGTCACGCGGTCGTTGGGCGAACTGCTCTCATCACATTGGTTGGTGGCCAGGGAATCACTCGAGCACACCGTGTCTCGCTACAACGAGGAGTATCGGATTGCAGTGGTACGGCGTTGTGACGACTTCGAGCAAGACACCACCGGTGTCCCTTGATTTAAAACTCCGGAGCGACAGACAGTCAGTTGCAGGTGAAGGTTGTGGAATCCCTCTCCGTCGTGGGGAACACCCCTCCCTGTACCGTTTTGTCAAAGGTCCGCTGCTTTCCGGTCACCGTGTCGCGCACCGTGATGTTCCATCCTGCGTCGGTGAAACCACCGAGCCAAACCCACCATGTACCGGTCAGCGGGCACCCGTCGGCCACGCGCATGACGATCTGGATGCCGCTCGGGTTGTTTTGGAACCCGGCCGTCGCGTTGATGTCCTCCACCGGCGTCCAGATCAAATCTTGAGTTTCCGGCGGGTCTTGAAAGCCGGTCCATTCTCCGATGATCTCGAAACGGCCCGCTCTCAGGCAGACCGTGCCGTTCGCCAGGTCCTCAATGCAGGGGCCTGTTCCCCCCTCGTCGTCGGTTATTACCAGCAGGGCAGAGGGGCTTGGGATGGTTGCGCCGCCGGTCGGATCGGTGAGTTCCAAGTTGACGGTTTTGTCCCCGTCACTACCGAAATTGTCAATGATCTCAACGTCGAAAGTCTTTGTTGTTTCGTCGGCGTCGGACCAGGCAAGGACCCCGGAAGCGCCAAGGTAGTCGATGCCCTCGATGGCAGTCCCATCGCTCGTGGCATAATTGACCGAAACAGCACCGTCGTCGCCGTACCAGCGCGTGACCCCGATTTCGGCGCTGCCGTCGCCTTCGCCGACCATTTGTACGTCCCTATCAAAGTAAATCTCTCCAGGACCCGTGTATGCATTGAGTTTTCTCTCGGCACGGCTGTTCCGGAAAGCGAATTCACCATCGTTCGACACTCCTCGTGCATCGGACGTCGGACCTTCATCTTGGAGCATGACAGAATCGAGAATGAGCTTGCCCGTTGGCGCAACCAAGAAGACCTGGCCGCCTTCACTTTCAGCGATCCGCTTTCCTCTGACAATCACGCTGCGGTCCCACCCGTTTCCGGTGATCACGATCATCGATGTGATGTCGGGCAGCGGGCTCTCAGCAATGATTTTGTAATCCGAAGCAAATACGATCTCGTCTGCCTCGTTGTTCGAGTTGGCGAGGACGATCGCCTCACGCAAGGACCCCACGCCGGTGTCGGCGTCGGTGGTCACCGTAAACGTCTCCGAGTAGGCGACTGATGAAATAGTGGCTACCACGGAAAAAAAACCAATTGCGATTCGTATGTTTCTCATGATCTCTCCCTTGTTGGTCGATCGATCTAAAAAGCCGGCGGGCGCCAGCACCTGTTGCTATTACAGCAATAACGCTGCTTGCTGGGGCGCCATCATCGTGGATGATAGCATGAATATTTCGTGAAAAATTCCCGGAATGTGACCTGCGCCACGGCCGGGTACCATCCGGTTGCTGAGCGGGAAGGTCCGACCTTTCGCAAAGACCTCACGATTTTTCACGAAGCCACCTCGTCTCTCGGAGATGATCGTTGTGTGAGGGCGGCGTTAGTACGCAGAGTATATAGGTCGTGTCTTTCGTGAAACCTGCCGGGTCAGTGCGCCCGATGCAACCGTCATGTCAAGGAACCGTCCTTGGCTGAGGCGCGACAACCACCAACTCTCGCACGCGAAACTCGCGGTATGTTCCGCACGCGCTACGAACTGGCCGTGGCCGGCGTCATGGACTGCGACCGTTGCCCACACCGGGGGCGGTACCGTCTCTGTGCCAATCTGGTAGGCGAACAGGACGGTGAAGGGAATGCCGTTTCGCAATCGTTCGTATTCGAAAAAGGCTGAAAGTGTTTTGTCAGCCACAATCACTGCGCCCCTTCGACCAGCCTCTTCCATGGCGGATCTCACGGCGCGAATGGGTGGGGATTCGATTCGGCGGTATTCTCTCAGGGCTGGCCAAGCTGCCACGAAGATCACGATACAAATCACCGCCACAGCCGGAACCGCCAGTCTTCTCACCAGGAAGACCATTCCGAGGATCACGAATCCTGAGCCGAGCGCAATAATGGGCAGAGCGTACCGGACATTTCCCGCGTACGAGAATCTGTAAACCGTGACCAGCAAAGGGCCAAGCCCCAATATCGCAACAACTACTGCAGCTCGGAATTGCTTCCGGTAGCGATAGAGTCCACCCAGGCCCAGGAACACAAGACCAATCCATCCGAGGGCGAACTCAGGTCTTAGAAAAGCCCGCGCCAACCCGGAATCTGAAAACGTCAGCTCTGCACCGGCGAGTTCACCGAAGTGGTACTCCGCGTGCTTCTCCAAGGCTTGCCAGAGAGACCACGCACCTCCTGCGTCGAGCGCCACCGCGCCGAATCCAATCAGCATCGCGACCGCCAGTGGCGCAACCACGAGCAATCGTTCCCTCGAGGATCTCGAAACGAACATCCTGTAGCCCGCTACCGCGGCAATTGACGGAAAAAGGTGGGGGCGCGTCAGCAGACAGAGGCCAGCTACAAGGGAACCAGCTGCAGCTCCGCGAGACCCTCCGTCGGCGCGAAGCCAGAATGCCAAGGCGCACACAAGGAGAGCCGTCGCCAACGGCCCGCTGAACGCACGACCGCTCAAGAGAAGCGTTGCCGGCGTGAAAATATAGAGGGCGGCCGCCGCAACCGCCAGATCGCGACGCAGCCACAGGGCGAACAGAGCAACAAGTGGAAATACCACCCACACGCTGGCCGCAAAACTGATGATCTGAAGCGCTGACGTGGGTTCTCCCACCACCATGTGCACGAGTTTCCCGAGAGCGATCCACAGAGGAAACCAGGGCGGATGGGGGTGATGAGCAGCGACATCGAAATTCAGAACCGCGCACCCGAAATACGCTTCGTCCTGCTCCCAGATCGAGGCGGGGAACGCAAACATCCGAGAAATGGCGATGGCGGCGACCAGCAACGCTGTGGCCCACAAATCCCGGTGTCGATTCGACATGCCGAATAAATGCGGCGTGAAGAGTGGGTTTGGTGGATCAACTCCCTCTCGCGGCCCCCACCAGGGCCGTTCAGGATAAGGGGTACCTACTGGTCTCATGTCTCGATCGCCACGTAAACCAACCTCTGCGCGACTGTACGATTCAATAAGCGAGCTTTTCCATTTGTGGGCGCCGACTCCGTATGCAACCCATCCAAAGATCACCGTAATTGTAGTGCATCATAGTGTGGGAGTTCATGGACGCCTTCCCCTGCCAACCGATGGTGATTGCCAAGGAGAAAGATGTCTGAACTCGTCGAGAAGACACCCGGTTAGTGTGCCCGCAACAATTGGTGTGGTGTATCGAGGGCGCTGAGGCAAGTCCAGCCTGTGCTTCGTGACCGATACATACCTTATGTATATTGAGGAAGTGAAGTGGAGGCAGGTTTATGCATCGGCGACCGAATACCACTCCATTTGTGGCGGGATATACTCCGCCAGACTCAAGAGGAGTTCCTCCGCATGCTCGAGTGGGAGACCCAAAGGAAGTGACCCAGCGATGAGACGAGTGTCCAGCCCAGCTCTGCAGACCGGCCGTGCCACATTGACGGTGGTGCTGGCCCTATTCGGCGTGGTGGCGTGCGACCGCGGCCCATCACAGGTTCGATACCACGACTTGATCGCGACTCATGCCCTCGGAATTGATGGCCGGCAGCTGCGAGCGAGAGAGGTCTTTTCTGCGGACGAAACCTGGGTTGCCGTGACGATGCCTTTGGACCGGCCAGTGACAGCCAACCTCGAACTGCACAACAACCCGGTTCTCACGTTGGCAGGTTGTCTCGATTGCGGTACCGATGCCGCGGGCTCAAGTGAGGGAGTGCTGAAGGGAGCGGTGAGAGCGGCGGACGGAACCGAAGTGGCCATCGACCTCGATTTCAGCGTAGCAGAAGGATGGTGGCGGCAGGAGGTGAGCCTGGCCCTGCTCGGGGGCGGGGTCGCGTCCCTCAATCTCGATGCCGAGGCGCCTGAGGGGTGTGTCCTGTACCTCCGTGAGGCGACGCTGCGCCAGAAAAAACCAGAAGGGCTGCCGGTGGGAGAATTGCCGACTCAGATCCTCCTGATTTCGGTGGATACGTTGCGGAGCGATGCGGTCGGGGCGTTTGGGGGCTTGGTTGCCACCCCCCACCTCGACCGATTGGCGGCTGAGGCCGAGATCTGGACCAGGCACTACGCTGCTGCGAGCTGGACCAAACCGTCGCATGCCTCCATGCTGACCGGTTTTTATCCGGACACCCATCGTGCCCTGCAGCTCAACCAGGCCATGGATCCCGCGATCCCGACCCTCGCCGAGCGCTTCAGGACGGCCGGCTTCACCACATCGGCCATGGTCTTCGACTGTGCCTGGCTAAGCCCGCGCTGGGGTTTCGGCAAGGGATTCGACAGTTACCGGGTGACCCGATGGCGGGCCGGCCGCCAGGCCCGCGCGGTGTCGGAATGGGTGCTTGCGCACCGCGACGAGCCCTTCTTCTTCTTTTTCCACACCTTCGAGCCGCACTCCGACTTCAAGCTGTTGCCGTACGAGGCGCCGGGGTTGAATCGGACGACCATCGCGGAGAGATTCGGCGTTTCGGGTTTCGGCTGCCGGAAAGGCCGATGCGCCTCTCAACTCGTCAACGCGTTGTATCGGGACGAGGTGCCCCGTGAGCCGCTCGATGCCGAGATCCTCCGCCACACCTACGACGCCGGCGTACGGTACCTCGACGCCTCCTTGGGAACCCTCTTCGACTCGCTTCGGTCGAGCGGGTTGTGGGATCAAATGCTGATTGTCGTGACCAGCGACCACGGCGAAGAGTTTGCTGAGCACGGCGGTTTCGGCCACCACACGCTCTACGAGGAAATCCTCCGGGTGCCGCTCCTCGTCAAGTGGCCGCGAGGCGACCAGGCCGGTACGATCAACGAATCCCTGTCATCGTCGGTGGATCTAGCGCCGACCCTCCTCGAGGTCGCCGGGCTTCCCGCGGACGGCCTGCCCGGGGACCACCTCCACCGGCGGCCGGCCCATGCCCTCGTCTTTGCCGGTACCTTGGCGCGGGCGGTGGTGCGGGATTACGACAAGGGTATCTTTGGCGGTGCCGGGCCTCGACGGATCTTCGATCTCGCGGCAGATCCGGATGAGGAACTGAACCTGGTCGAGTCGGATCCTCAGCTCTCACGCGTGCTCGAGACGCTGCTCCGCGAGCAGCGGCGGCGGGCGCTGGCCCTTTACCGGCGGTTGGGTTCGCAGCGCGAGCCCGGAGAGGTCGTCCTAAGTGATCGCGAACGCGAGCGCCTCGAGGCCTTCGGCTACCTCCAGTGATGCCTTATTGGTGATGACCCGGCGCGCGGAGTTCCTCCTCCTCGGCCTTGCTGGCCGCGAGAGCCTCGTCGAAGCGGAGCCACTGCCGGGCGAAACGCTGCACGTAGCCGGGCGCCGTCGCGTAGTTTCCGTGGGGATCCATGTAGTGGAGATACAGTGAAGAAGGGCTCCCTGGCGCCGGCGACGAGTTCGAGTGCACGGCGATCGTTTGGTATCCGTTCCTCTTCAGGATCTCGGCGATCGCAGGGTACTGGTAGGGGATGCCCATTTGCCCCTTCCCCTGGCGGGTGAAGACGAAGGGGTAACGGGAGGTCAGGAAAGAGTTCACGGACCGACAGGTGCAGGCCGCCTGAGATCGCGCTCGCTCGAAGGCCACCGCCTCGGACGCGAATCTGTCGATGAAAGGCGTGGTTCCCCGATCGTAACCGTAGAGGCTAATGTGGTCCGCGCGCAGAGTGTCGATCATGACAATGATTACGTTGGGCGGAGTTTCAGACTCGGACGGGACGTGTTAAGCCTGGCCGCACGCACCGATCAGGATCGCTGAGAGGCAAAGAAACTGGAGGCAGGGATGAGACGCCAAAAAACTCTAGCACACCGATTTGCCCGCGCCAGGCGGCGGCTCGAGCGTCGATAGTCTTACCGTCCGATCCTGAATAGAAATAGCTGTTGTATCATGAAGCATGATCGAATCAGGCACAGGCCCGCGCCGTGTCCGTGAGCCGGTTCGGTTTGTCCGGGTTTGTGGGATGTGACCCATGGCTGGGCATCTGCTGGCGTTGGCGGCGATGCAGGCTGCACTGTGGCTCCTCGCCCGCATGCTGAGGCGCCCTCTCACGCACTCTGTGATGGTAGCCGGGCTGCTGCTGCCGCACGCGGTACTGGCTCCCTGGTTTCTCCGCGACGATATACTGCTCCCCACCGTCGTTGTTCAGCGCACATTTCCAGGCGCTCCGCGGGTTGAGACCGATCCGCGGCACGCCGCGCTCAACGATTCGGTCTATCAGTTCATTCCCTGGGAGATAGAGGTCCGGCGCGCCCTCGCCGAGCGTCGCTTGCCTCTGTGGTCGGACCGCATCGACGGTGGTTCCTCGCCGTGGGCCAACCCACAAGCGGAGGTCCTGTCGCCGGTGAAAATGCTGGCGCGTCTGGTGCCGGTAGAGGACTCCCCGCTGACGGCGCTGGCGCTCAAAATGCTCATCGCCCTCCAAGGCACATGGTTGGCGGCACGGCTCTTTGGTGCTTCCGAGGACGCAGCGCTGCTGGCGGGTGGAGGTTTTGCACTTGGTGGGGGAATCGTCGCCTGGGGGCTCTTCCCGCATACCAGCACCGTGGCGTGGGCTCCGTGGTTGCTCGCCGCGGTTCTGCGCTTGGTTCGGCGGCCACGGTGGATGTTCGTCGTCTGTGCGGCGCTGGTAACCTCGGCGATCGCCTACTCCGGTCATCCGGAGCTGGCGGTCGCATCGGGTCTCTTGGCGGTGGTTTGCGGCCTCACGCTCAGTTCGCGGCGCGCCGGACGCCTGCACGGCGTGGGCGCAGCGGCGCTGGCTGCGGCTCTGGGGGTTGGGTTGGCGGCGCCGCACGTACTCGCCTTCGTCCACGCCATGAGTCAATCCCGCCGGGTGGACGACACAAAGGGTCGGCCCCTGCCGAACAGGGAGGTCTCTTGGAACCGGCCACAGACCTGGTGCGTAGGAGAGCAGGGCCGCCTGGTGATGCAGCCGGCCAATCCCATGGCGCTGGGCAGGCCATATGAGGATCCGCCGCCTTCTCCCGTCCAATGGCCCGTACCGGGCAGCGTCTACTCTGGACTCGTCGTGTTCGCCGGTGCGGCGGCCGCGCTCGCTCTCAGGCGCCGATACCTTCTCCCGTTGGCCGTTTTCGCGGTGACGGGCATGGTCCTGGCGATGCAGTTTGTGCCGGTGGAGCGGGTCTTGCGCGCTCTGCCGGGAGTGCGATTCATTGTTGTCAACAGAGTTCTGCCGGTGGTCGCTCTTTGTCTGTGCATCCTGGCGGCTGTCGGCCTTAGTCGGTTGTTGAATCGCCACCCGGGCCGCCCGGTGTGGGTGGCAGCACTGACAGCGGCTGCGATCAGCCTAGCCATCGCCCCGTCCCCCAGAGTGATGTTGCTATGGCTGGTTCTCATCGGCGGCCTCGTTCTCGGGCGCTGGAATCCGCGGGTAGCGGCGGCTGTCCTCGGGTTCGTAATGCTTCTGGACCTCGTGCCGTGGGCGCGGGGGATGCTGCCGGTTGGCCGGCGCGATCTCTTCTATCCGCCCACCGCCGCCACGGCGGAGATGGTTCTCCGGACCGCCCACGACGGGCCGTGGCGAATTGTGGGTCAGGGCACGGCCTACTACCCCTCCTCCCTCTCGGTGCACGGTCTCGAGGACGTGCGCTTCCACAACCCTTTGGCACCGCGGGCGTACGCCCGGCTCCTCGGTGAGGTATTCGGCTTTCACGCGCGGCGCCAGTATTTCAGCGCCTTTCACGTCAAAGACCACCCGCTGCTCGACTTTCTCAACGTTCGGGTGGTGGCGGTAGCCGGACGCAATCAGGTTCCGAGAGGATTGCGGGACGTGGGGTCGGCGAGCGGCGGCGCTGTGCATCTTGCGAGGAACCCCGGGGCTCTTCGGCGCTTCTTCGTCGCGCCGGCGGTTACTGTCGTGCCGGCCGCCGAAGTGGCGGAGGCCGTGGTCGGCCTAGTGGATCCGCGCCGGGTTGTGATCGCCGCCGAGGAGGTGGGGGCGTGGCGTCCGCAGGCGCGGCGCTGGATGCCGAGGGCGGTCCGGGTGGAGAATCTGGCTCAAGGGGACATCGATCTCCGTCTCCCCCGCCGCGGTGAGAAGTTGCTCTCCACGTCACTCACGATCCCAGAAGGATGGGTGGCAACATCGAACGGCCGGCGCCTGAAGACCCTGAGAATCAACGGCGCGTTCCTCGGAGTCGTCGTCCCGTCACGGGTCGAATCCGTGAGACTTCAGTTCGTGCCACCAGGTCTGCAACCGGGGCTAGTTCTGTGTGCGGTCTCGATATTTGTCTTGATCGCGCCAGCGGTGCTCTCCTGGCGGCGAAATCGTCCCAAGGATGGCCCTCGGTCACTCCCTGTTAAGATCGACCGGTGAAAGCCGCCCAGAGGTATGAACGATGGAAGAGCGCAGTTCGAAACGCGTACGGTCGCTCATTGTGCCGCTGGTCGGAATGTTGATGACCTGTGGCGCTGAACCGCCTCCCGTCGACGAGCTCGAGCTGGTCACCGCGACGCTGCCCCTCGAGGTCGCCGGTTGGCGCGCAGTTGACGGTGGCGAGGTTTACGACACCGAGACGATCTTTCAATATATCGACGGCCACGCCGAGGTGTATCTGGCCTACGGCATGGAGCGCTGCCTCGCGCGCCGCTACTCGGGGCCCGACGGCGAGCCAGGAATCGTCCTCGATCTCTTCGAGCTGGCGTCGGCGGAGGATGCGTTCGGCGTCTTCACCCACGACCGGGACGGCGACGAGATCGACATCGGCCAGGGGGCGTTGTTGCGCACTGGCTGGCTGTCGTTCTGGAAGGGCCGGTGGTTCGGGTCGGTCTACGCGGAGGGTGAGAGCGAGGCGGCGTATGACACGGTGATCGCCATCGCGCGGGCAGCGGCCGATGCGATCACCGACGAGGGCGAGGCGCCGGCCCTGGTCAGCGAGTTGCCGGTCGATGGCCTCGACGAACGCTCGGTGCGCTTCTTCCACACCCAGGAAATCCTCAACAGCGTCGTCTATCTGGGATTCGACAACGTACTCCGGTTCGGGCCGGAGACCGACGCCGTTCTCGGGAAGTACGAACGTCAGGTTGGCAGCGGCTGGTTGCTGCTCGTCGACTACCCGGACGTGGAGACGGCGAGCTGGGCCGAAGGCGCGGGCACGGAGGCGGGGCTGATCGTGCGGAGGGATGGTGCGAGACTTGCCGTGGTGCTGGCGCCGGCGCCCGCCACTGCCGCCGACGGACTGCTCGCCGATGCGATGGGGGAGGGGCCATGAAGCTCACGCGGAGGGACTTTGTGGCTGTTGGCGCCGGGGCTGCCGCGGCCGGGCTGGCGGGCGCCGGAAGTGTTGGTGCGGTGGACGTGACATCAAAGAGCCGAGTGGTGCTG
>CAYPBC010000025.1:0-12299 GCA_964408845.1 uncultured Thermoanaerobaculia bacterium | reverse complement strand
CAACGGCGGCGCTCACCTGCTCCACGATCTCCCGGAAATGCCGTGCGAGGTCCTCGGGCTCGATTGGCGTGTGGACCTCAGTCGAGCGACTCGGGCGCTGCCCGAACACGCCCTCCAGGGCAACCTCGACCCCGGCGTTTTGATGGGTCCCGACGAGGAGATCCGCCGCCGGACCCTGGCGATGCTCGAGACCGCTCCCCGTCGCGGCTACATCGCCAACCTCGGCCACGGAATCACGCCTGATGTACCGGTCCACGCCATGGAGGCGTTCGTGCGGACGGTGAAGGAGTACCGGTATGAATGAGGAATTAGGAAATAGGAATTAGGAATGGCCGGCTACTCACCCCAAAAGAGTTTTGAGTTCTTAGTTTTGAGTTTTGAGTTCCGTCCACGTACCCAAGGGTGGCATCCATTTCGGATACCGGGGTTGCGAATTCCTAATTCCTCATTCCTAATTCCTAATTTGCAACCGGGGCGTATGCTGTGACCGGCTCGTTCGACCTTTCCGGTCTCACGCCCGATCTGCTGGCTCGGTACGACCGGCCCGGGCCGCGGTATACCTCGTACCCGACGGCGCCGCACTTCAGTCCCGACTTTGACGAGGCCGCCTACCGCGAGCGGCTGGAGGTGGCGGCTTCGCGCCCCGCCGACCCACTCTCGATGTACGTCCACCTGCCGTTCTGCAAACAGCGCTGCACATTCTGCGGCTGCAACGTGGTGATCTCGCCACGCCGCGGCCCCGAGCAGCCCTACCTCGAGGCGTTGGCCTCCGAGCTCGACCTGCTGCAGACGGCCCTCGGGCAGCGCCGCAAGCTCAGCCAACTTCATTGGGGCGGCGGCACCCCGACCTATTTGTCGCCGGCGCAATGCGAGGAGCTCTTCACCGCCATCACGTCGCGATTCCCGCTCACCGATGATGCCGAGGTCGCGATCGAGATCGACCCCTGTGTAACCACCATGGAGCACCTGGAGACCCTGAGCCGTCTCGGATTCAACCGGATTTCCATGGGTCTCCAGGATCTCGACCCCGAGGTCCAGGAGGCCGTCCGGCGCGTCCAACCACTGGCACTCACCCGGGAGCACCTTGAAGAGGCGCGACGCCTCGGTTTTACCTCGGTCAACCTCGATCTGGTCTACGGGCTGCCCCTGCAGACCGCCGAGGGTTTCCGCGAGACCGTGAGGACTGTGATCGACAAGCTGGCCCCTGACCGCGTGGCCTGCTTTTCCTACGCCCACGTGCCGTGGATCAAACCGCACCAGCGTGAGCTCGAGTCCCTGACCATGCCGACGGGGTGGGAGAAATTCCAGCTCTTCCTTGGAGCGGTGGAGGAATTCACCCAAGCCGGCTACCGTTTCGTCGGCTTCGATCACTTCGCCAAACCCGGAGATGAGCTGGCGGTGGCTCTCGATCAGGACAGAGTGCACCGGAACTTCATGGGCTACACCGTGATGCCGGCGTCGGACCAAATCGGAGTGGGTGCGACGTCGATCGGCGATGTGGCGGGCGCCTATGTGGCCAATGAGAAAAAACTGGTACGTTTCGAGCGATCGGTGGCCGAGGGTCGGCTGCCGGTGGATCGGGGTTTGTTGCGAACACCTGAGGACGAGCTTCGGCGGGCCGTGATTCACCGCATCATCTGCGCCCTCAAACTCGATTATTCATGGGTTGAAAGGAACTTCGGCGTCAACCCGCGAACCCACTTCGAGGCCGTCCTTCCAGATCTCAGGACGATGGCCGCGGATGGGCTCCTGGAAATGGACGACCGCGGACTCCAGGTCACACCCACCGGTCGCTTCTTCCTTCGAAATCTGTGCATGCCCTTCGACAGCTACCTCGCCCAACCTTCAGACGGCCCTCTCTATTCGCGAACTGTCTAGCCCGCATATCTCACCGGGTGTCTACTGCGGACGACGAATCGCGACGTCCCGCCGTGCTTGTCGCAAATCGTGTTCCTCGACGTAGCGCTACTACGACTGCGTCGCCAGATTCGCGACAAACCCAGCGGATACTTGCGCTTCGCCGCCCTCGCTACGAAACCCGGTGAGATACGCGGGCTAGCCCGAATCTCCTACCAGGTGGCGAGACCTTCAGCGCCGGGGGCAGAGGCCGTGCAATCGGGCACGATCTGGAAGAGTCCCAAACCTGATCCCGCCCACACCGGCGCCAGGCACTCGCGGGAGAACCGATCGAGGCGCCCCGCTGCGGCGGGATCTGACCACTCGAAGAAACTCTTGCGATTCAGCAAACGAATGATCCGATCGACCTCCCATCGGTTGACGAGCACGTGCGTCATCCCCTCGGAGGTGAGCTGGGCGGCGATGTCGCGGTGATCGCTTGCCGCGCGAGCCAGCTCCTGTAGGCGCGACACCCGGTACGGGTGCTCGAACTCGACCGGACGCTCAAATCCCAACGCTCGGGCCTCGCCGACCAACAGCACCTTCGCATCTTCGGGCAGCTCCGACACCGGCTCGAACGCCGGGGACGAGCTCACCCAGCGCGCGAGGATGGGTTCCACCTCCGCCACACCGAGGGTGCAACCCAGGCGATCGAGGCCGAGAGACGAGACGCTGGCTGCGATATTCACCACAAAAAGGAGACCGACCAGCGCCACCAGGGGCGTACGCAGCCGACCGGAAACCTGCCGCAGCATCGCAGCGAGGGCGACGGCGAGAACCGCCACCAGGGGCACCAGCACCGGAACTATGTAACGACTCACGTGAAGGGTCACGAGCCAGAAACCGACCCCTGCCACGGCGCCGACCACGAGAGCTCGCCAGCCAACGCTTCGCAGGTGGCGCCAGGAGAGAACCGCCACGGCCAGTAGTGGAAGATAGGCAAACCCGATCGACGGGAATCCGTCGATTGATGCCTGGAAGGTACCGAGGTCGAGGCCACCGATTATGTGGTGTACCGAAAAATCGAGCCCCGACAACAAAGATGAAAACTCCTCCGCAGATTCCACCGGGACCTTCAGAAGCTTATGAAACGGTCCGTTGACGAAGGGAAAGAGGGGGTTCCCGGTCTCCAGGAAATTTCGGACCGCCCACGGGGCGAACGTCACCATCGCGGACGCGAATGCCACCGCCGCGCCTCGAATCGACGATCGCAGGACATCCGCGCTGCGCCAGGGTCGATGGAGCACCACCGCGCCGACAGCGACGGGGAGCGCTACCGTCCCCATTGCGATGTACTTCGTGCCGACGGCAAGGCCGACGCACACCCCGGCAAACGCCCACCAACGGTTCGGCCGCCCGTCGCGGTCGATGGTGCGGAACAGTGCCAGCCAGGCGCCGCCGGCGAAGATCGTGACGACCAGATCCGAGCCGGCCGTCGTCGAGAGGTGCAGCACCGTCGGCGTGGTCACGAAAATCCAGGCCGCCCACACCCCCGCCCCCGGCGTTCCGACCCGACGGGCAAGAGACCAAACCGCCATCACCGTCACCAGCCCGCACCACCAGTGAACAACCTGGGCCGACCACGGCCCGAGAGTCTTCAACCCATAGGCGAAGAGCAGGCTCGAGTTGACCGGCATATAGGAGTACCAATTCCGAGACAAGGTATGGACCGACCCGTCCTGCAGCCATACCCACGGGAAGCCCAGATGCTGGTGCCACTGATCGAAAAACGGTGACAGGGTTGCGGCCACGAGCAGAGCAACGACGCCGAGCAGTGCCAACGGCAGGAGTCGAGGATCGACTTTCGGAATCGCGATGGGGCGGCGAGTGACGTCCACGATTCCAGCAACCGCCCATATCAGAAGGACCACCAGGAGCGGCCACGGATGAAACCACCCCACCAGCGACAGCGCCCAGGCGGAGGCCGTGAGCACGCCGGCACCGGCGATCGCCGAAATCACGAACTCATCCCAACCGGAATCACCGCCCGCTGCGAGATACCGGACAACCGGACGGCCGGCCCCCAACGCAGCCAGGGTCCAGACGGCAATCCAGACCACCGACAGGAGCACCGCCGCCAACGGAACATATCCACCGGCCGCATCGGCCCGCATCAGAACCCAACCGGCCGCCGCCACAAGTGTTACTGCGGCCAGCCCGGCCCGTGGTGCGGTTGTGTGGGGTTCGTCCGGCCCCGGAGAGCCTCTCCCGGTCACTGAGAATCCCCCACTTCGGTTGGTGCACTCGATCCACCGTCGGACCCGTTGCGCCGCGAACGGCGCACAACGTGCGTGAAAACGCAGGCAACAAAATGCGGCCATTGCCGCCAGATCTTGATGTGGCTCTCTCCGAAGCGGCGGCTGAACTCATGGGTCGGCACGTTGACGACGCGATAGCCCGAAAGCAGCATCTTCATCACCATCTCTTGCTCGATGGTGTGGATGTCCTCGCGAAGGCCAACCTCGAGGGCGGCCGCCCTCCGTACGGCTCGAAACCCATTGAGAGTGTCCGTGAGCTCGACTCCCCACCGTTTGTTAATGGCGATGTTCATTGAGATATTACCGATCGTGCGCACGAGCTGACCGACCGTGATCGACAGCTCCTCCGACCCCCCGGTGAATCGACTGCCGACACAGAGATCCGCAACATCGGAGAGAATCGGCTCAGCGAGGCGGGGAATGTCCGCCGGGTCGTGCGATCCGTCGGCATCCATCAGCACCACTACCGGATCGGTCACGAGGTCGAGACCCGCGCGGATAGCTGCGCCCTTTCCTTTTCCAGGGTCGAGGTGCACCTCAGCGCCACTCTGCCCGGCAAGCTCAGCCGTCGAGTCGTTTGAGTGCCCGTCCATCACCACCACACGGGCGCAAAATCTCCGCGCCCCGCTCACGGCATCGCTAATCGTGCGTTCCTCATCTTTTGCGAGGATCACGGTCGCCACATTCGGGAGTCGTGGGTCAGTCATGAACCCCGTCTTCTCACCGGTTGTCACTGGTCACCGTGGCGCACGACGCCTTTCTGAACGAGCGCGTTGACCAACAGCTTGTTCTCGAGCTCCGACCCGGGGATCATGTTGAGGATCTCACCCAAGGAGTAGGATCCGTCTATCCTGGACAGCAGGAAGCCCTCCTGCGTACTGCAGTTCAGGCTCGTGAGATCGGAGGACGGAATGGCGAGTTCGAGAACGGCGGAATCGGTGAGGTGGAGCTTCGCCGCCGCTTCGGAGATCTTGTTCAGAACGAGGTCTGCCTGCTGGCTCACCTCGGGTTGATCAGCATACTTGTCTCGGATCTCGGAGAGGCGGTGATAAGCGGCAAGCAGATCGCCCTCACCCATCATCTCCTCGATCTGGTGGATCATGGTCATCCACGTGCCCTTGGAAAAACCCGGAATCGCGGTGATCTCGTCGCCCGGCGGACGGACCTCGAAGAGATTGTAGGTCATGCCCTGGAAGACAAACATGAGGACGTGAAAAAACGCCAACCGATTGCTCAGCGCAATGTGTTCGATGCTGTTCTTGCCGTCGATCTCGCGCAGGATATTGAGCTCGATCTCACCCAGTTGCTCGACATCCACTGCTTTGACGAGGCTTGGGATCCAGCTCTCATCGGGAATCAACTCCCGGCACCGGGCCCATTCATCCTTCCGGCGAACACCCTCGAGGGTGATCATCTCGACGGGCAGATTCAAGGGCTGAAACTTCTTCGCGGGAAGGATGTTCTCGAGAAATCGGAAGTCCCCCTCCTGCCACAGAAACAGCTCGTAGATGGATTCCTCGGTCTTGACCTGGAGGACGTGCTGCAGATCCTCCCGGTTGAGCCGGCCAATGATGACCAAGAGCTCGCCAAGGAGGGTGCCGTGTGCCTCCTGCATGTCGAGCAGCTCCTCCAACTCGTCCTCACCGATGTACTTCCACCCTACGAGATAGTAGCCGAGGAACTCCTTCGGGTTCTCCGACGATGCGGCCGCTACAAGGCCGTCGCGGAAGTAGATCTTCTTGTTGTGGGGCTGGCCCTCGACTGAGAGGGTTCCGGTCTTACGGCTCTGCGACACCCATTGCAGGAGATCCGAGAACGGCATGGTGCGCAGGTTGCCACTGATCGACAATACAAACCCCGGTTGCTGGAGACTTGACGCAAACCCTCCACGCGACGCCGGAAGGGCCAGGAAAAATCTGCCAACTGTTTTCGAGCGCGTAACTTACGGCTCTACGTAAATTATAACACGGGAGGCAGGTTCATCTCAGACGACAAGGGAGGCCGCGGGGCCTCCCTTGTCGCTGAATTCTCAATTCTTAATTCTTAATGGCCACCCTCCGCCCACCCCGAAGTGTTTGAGGGACCCGAGCGTCTCGCCGGGTTTTCCGAGAGGACGGCCGGAGGTCGTCGATCATTTGAGGTGAAATTTGATGGTGAGGTTGTAGTAAACGCCAACCGGTCGGCCGTCACAGAGCGCCGGCTCGAAGGTCCACTGGCGGATGGCTTCGACCGCAGCCTCCGACAAGAGCTCATTGGGAGACTCGACCACTTTGATGTCGTCGACCATTCCATTTTCGTTGATCACGGTTTCGACGATGACGTTCCCCATGATCTTCGCTTTGCGTGCCTCCTCTGGATACCTCGGATTGACCTTCTCGATCACCTCGGGATCGGTGATCTCATCACACTCGCTGTCCTTGGAGACCGTCTTCAGCTTCTGCCCTTCACCGTCCTTCTCTTCCAGTTTCGAATCATCCAGGACGGCTGGCGGCGCAATCCTCATCGCCGTCTCCGAGGCCGCCGGAAAGACCGACGCCCCGACCAGACCTGCGAGCGCCGCCGATGCCGCGAGTACCAACACACTCACCACGATTCGACTCTTTGACATGGGCTTCTCCTTGTTCAACCATGCCACCCGCTCCACCAGATGGCTCCTGCCGAGCAGGGGTACCACCAGGGCGCTGGTCGGCCGTTGATCGGTGCAGACGACCCGCCATAGGGCGTCGAGATACTGCCGGCGTTTGCCGGTCAAACGAATCACGTGCTCGTCGACTACCTGCTCGCGACTGAGGGCGATCTTCGGCAGGAGGATCCAGACCGCGGGGTGAAACCACAGGACCGCGCGCAGGAGCTCCTCGAGAACGGTCATCGGCCAGTCCCGGCGCCGTACGTGGAGCAGCTCGTGACACGCAACCCCCTCCTGCTCGTCCGCTGAAAGCCCGCGGAAGGTTTCGGGAACAATCACGGCAGGCCGAAACCAACCAAAGGTGATCGGTACCGGAAAACGCCTCGAGACGAAAAAGGGGATCTCCAGTCCCAGGCGCCGCTGGAGCTCGGTGATCGGATCCGGGGTCGGCGTGAGGGGCGACGCGCCGCGCCGGCAGCGGTTGAGGAATACGAGGCCGACCGCCAGTCGCAGCAGCGCGAGCAGCATCACCACGGCGACAGCTGAGATCACGATCCACCAATCAAAGGCCTGGGCCGCTGCCGGAAACGTCGTGGCGACCACGGCGTCCACCGTGAGCCCGTCGATGACCAGGATCGGTAGGGGCGCCGTTGGCTGCCACACGACCGTGAGAAGCGGGAGCAGCAGCACCGCGAGGAGTAAAAGGCGCCAATAGACGAGCATGGTCCGGGGGTGACGCACGCGGAGCGCCCGCGGCAGCAGGATCCCAACGGCGAGCAGGAGGCCGCTCTGGAAGGCGTAGGACAGGAGACCGGCAGCGACGTGGTGGAAGTTCATTCGACCTCCTTGATCAGGCGTGCGATCTCCTCGAGATCCTTTTCCGACAGCTTGCGGTCCTTGACCAGCCCGAGCACGAGAGGCCGGGCGGAGCCCTCGAAGACCTTCCCCACGAAGTCATCGACCATTCCCGAGATGACCTGAGATTTCGGCCGCACGGGCTCGTAGCGGTAGGCCCGACCCTGCTTGTTCCGGGTTAGGTGGCCCTTCTCCTCGAGAATATTCATCATGGTCATCACAGTGGTGTACGCGAGGGCGCGACGTTGGTTGAGGCGTTCGTGGACCTCGCGAACGGTGGCGTTGTCGAGCTCCCATACCACGTGCATGATCTCGAGTTCGGCGTCGGTGAGTTTCGGAGTCTCATTTCTCATACTAAGAACTTAGTACTATATTTTTAGTCTGTCAACCCCAGCACTGACAATTCTCAGTTCTCAATTCCTAATTTCCACCCTCCCTCCCAAGGATTGGGGTAGATGGGTGGCATTGAGAATTGAGAATTAAGAATTGAGAATTCAATCACTTACAGATATGGGTCAATGACGACTTCTGATTTGGATCGAGCGTGGGAAGGGGGTTTACTTGATTTATGCTTCATTTACACCTATACTGAAAAACCCTGGAGGAACTGCCATGGCCGCCCCACAGCCCACACCCGTGACGCCACGAGCAGAAGCATTGCAGGCCGCGCTTCCGGATGAGCTGCGCCACTCCCTGTGCCGGGCGTCGGAGCTGGTCCGCAAGCGACGCGCGGAGCTCCGTGAAGCTCCCCTGCCGACCTCGCTCGATGGTCTCGACCGGTTGCTCGGAGGGGGGCTGCCCCGGGGCGAGCTGGTGGAGTTCGTGGGCCGCGGCTCCTGCGGCCGCTTCGCCGCCCTCCTGGCAGCGCTGCGGACGGTGACCGGCGCCGGTGAGGCGGCGGCCCTCGTCGACCAGGGCGCTCAGCTCGACCCGCAGGGAGCGGCGGAGCTCGGGATCGACCTCGAGCATCTGCTGTGGTTGCGGCCACAGAACACCGGCGACTCCCTGGCGGCTGCTGAGCTGCTGCTCCACACCGGCTTCCCGCTGGTCGTCCTCGACCTCGGCCTGCCGCCGGTGCGCGGCCGTGCGCCGTTGGCCGCCTGGCTACGGCTGGCGCGCGCCGCCGCCACCCATCAAGCCATCGTGCTGGTGGGCTCCCCCTACCGGTTGAGCGGGTGCGCCGCCGGCGCGGTAGTGGCGGGGGGATACGGCCGGGGTGACTGGAGCAACGGCAGAGCATCCCGCCTGCTCACCGGCTTGCGGGCACGGCTGTATCTGAGCAAGCGCATCGGCCACCCAGATCTCGGCGAGGCCCTCACCGTCCTCACGCTGCCCGAGGCGGGTTTCGGAAATTCGGAATTCCCAGCCATCCACCCCCGGGCCTCAGCACTTTCTGAAATCGAAGAAGAAAGGAGAGAAGAACATGTCGCAGCCCTTTGAGATGAACGCACGGAGCTTCTTCGAACTCGCCTGCGAAGCGTGCGGGTTGATGCTCTTCGGTTTCTGCTTTCTGGTGCTCGCCTTCTGCGTGTAAGCGCGATGTTTGAACCACAGAGACACAGAGACACAGAGAAAACACAGAGCCACCCCCCCATCCACGTCGCAAACACAAAGACACGAAGACACAAAGACATCACAAAGGCCACCCACCCGCCCCTTAACGCAGAGGCGCGGAGACGCAGAGGCGTAGAGAGTCCACGAGAATTCACCGCGTGGCGAGGCCCCGGCCGTCGGACGACGGCCAGGGACCGCTGTGCCGGGCTATCGTTCCGATCGCAAGCGATCGTCGCGGTAGCCCGGCACAGCGGCCTGCGATCCAAAGATCGCAGGCCTCGCCACTCCTCCTCCCCTATTGTTGGATGGAAGGTGCCCCCCCTTCCAAACAGAAGAGAGAGGAGGCGGAACCGGCGCGCTCCTAGCGCGGCGGCCGGTGGAGCGTTTGACCGCGACAAGCGCTCGCGCTTGGAGCGGACGAACGTTCCACCGGCAGTCAGCGATCGTCAGATCGTCGACGGTTCCGCCGTCAATCTTCGGCACTGCCTCACCACGCCAGCGACAAACCCTTCGTGTCTTCGTGTCTTCGTGTTTGCGACGTGGGTGAGCAACTCTGCGTCTCTGCGTCTCTGCGTCTCTGCGTTTCTTCCCTCTGTGTTTCTTCTCTGTGTCTCTGTGTCTCTGTGGTTTTCTCGGTGTCTTGGTGGTTCCCCTGGATGTGTGGGCGGCAAATTCGAAATTCGAAATTCGAAATTCGAAATCTGATGACGCGAATCGCGTGTTTGTTCATTCCTCTGTTTCCGCTCGCGGCGCGATTGCGGGCAGAGCCCGAGCTGGCCGGAGAGGCGGTGACGGTGTGCGAGGGCAACGGCTCGGCGGCGCGGGTTGTGGGAGCCTCGCGGCCCGCCCGTACATCCGGCGTACGCTCGGGGATGAGCCTCGCCCAGGCGCGCGGCATCCTCCCCTCGCTCATCGCCCGCGGCCGCGATGTCTCCTCCGAGGCCTCGGCCCACGAGGCCCTCCTCGAGACCGCGACGGGACTCTCACCACGAATCGAGGACGCCGCCCCGGATCTCGTCTTCACCGACGTCGGCGACATGGAGCGCCTCTACGACGGGCCGTCGGGCGAGCACGAGATGGGGCAGGCCGCGATCATCGCCGCCGACACCCTCGATCTGCCGGTGCGGGTCGGCATCGCGAGCAACAAGCTGGCCGCGCGGGTCGCAGCCCGCATGCCCGACTCGCCGAAGGTAGTGCCCGCCGGCGAGGAGGCTCGCTTCCTCGCGCCCCTGCCCCTCGATCACCTCTCACTCGACCGGCGCGTCATGGACACCCTGCGCCGCTGGGGCCTCCACACCCTCGGCGAGTTTGCACGCCTGCCGGCGGATCGCACCGCGAGCCGCCTCGGCCCGGCCGGCGCCGCCGCCCACCGCGCGGCCCGCGGCATCGACGCCAGCCCCCTGGCCCCGTACCACCCACCCTCAACTCTCAACGAAGGCATGGAGCTGGAATGGCCGGTCATCACCGTGGATCCCCTGCTCTATGCCCTCCGCCAGTCCCTGGAGCGGACCCGCAAGCGTCTCGAGCGCGAGGATTTAGCCTGCGCCCTGCTCGAGCTCGAACTCGGGCTCGAACCGGAAGGCGCCGAGCATCGCCGCATCCGCCTCCCTGCCCCGACCCGCGACGTCGATGCACTGTTGGCGTTGACACGACTCGAGCTCGAATCGAATCCTCCGCGGGCGGCCGTGATCTCCTTTATCGCCGTCACCCACCCCGATCGTCCGCGCCGCGGCCAGCTCGGACTCTTCGGCGCCCCCGACATCCACCCCGACAAACTCGCCGGCACCCTCGCCCACCTCGCCGCCCGGATTGGTCCGGACCGGGTAGGATCGCCGCGCACCGTCGACGGCTATCTCCCCGAACGCTACGGCACCATCCCATTCGACCCGCCGCCGGCCCCCAAGCTGCGCCAGCCGCCACGGCAAGGGAGGGGGCTGCTCGTCGTCAGAGTGTTGCGACCGCCGGTCCCCGTCGAAGTGATCACAGAAGAGAATTCTCAATTCTTAATTCTTAATTCTCAATTCCCACCCACCCACCCGGCGGGACCTGGGGAGGAGGGGCGGGAAATCCGAAATCCAAAATCCGAAATCCGAAATCAAAGCTCCGCCTTGCGTCTCATTTCGGTGGCCTCCGAGCCCGGTGCGACGCCCCGAATCCAGGGGTTGGTGCGGGTGGCGGCGGGGCCGTGGACCCTCGAGGAAGGGTGGTGGAACGAGCGACCGGTGGAGCGCGACTACTGGGACGTGGAGCTCTCCGGCGGCGGGCTATACCGGGTCTACCGGGATCGCAAGACCGGCGACTGGTTCGCGGATGGGATGTACGACTGATGGATTTCGGATTTATCACCCGCCCACCCGGGTTGAACCACAGAGGCACAGAGACACAGAGTTCGGACACAGAGCCATCGCACACATCGCAAACACGAAGACACGAAGACATCGCAACGCCGCCCACCGCCCACGGAGAAACCGCAGATCACGCAGATCACGCAGATAGTCCACGGGGATTCAACGCGTGGCGAGACCAACGCGCTCCCAGCGCGGCGGCCGGTGGGAAGTACGGCAACGACGGACGCTTGCGTCCGGAGTTGACGTACTTCCCACCGGTGGGCGGCGATCGTCAGATCGCCGGCTGTTCCGCCGTCAATCCCCGGCACTGCTACATCAAAGTGTCCATCTGCGTTCATCTGCGTGATCTGCGGTTTCTTGCGTTGTGTGGGTGGGCGATCTTTGTGCCTTCGTGTCTTCGTGTTTGCGATGGGCTCTGTGCCTTCTCTGTGTCTCTGTGGTTCGCCGACAGTCGGTTTCTGGGGATCGCATGAAGTACGCCGAGCTCCACTGCGCCTCGGCCTTTTCGTTCCTCGAGGGGGCGTCGCAGCCCGAGGACCTGGTCGAGCGGGCGGCGGAGCTCGAGCTCGGGGCGGTGGCGCTGGTCGATCGCAACACCATCTCCGGCGCGCCCCGCTTCTGGAAAGCGGCAAAAGAAGCAGGCATCAAGCCGCTCGTCGGAGCAGAGATCGTCCTCGACGAAAACCCAGAAACACAAATTAGGAATGAGGAATTAGGAATTAGGAATGCCGCCCACCCACCCGAATCGACTGTGGGGGGGCG